>CAZLDA010000357.1:0-4887 GCA_964557875.1 uncultured Pseudomonadales bacterium
CGATGGCGCCGACTTCGCGCGACAGCGCATCGATCGCCGTTGCGTCGGTAACGTCGAGCAGGCGTGTTTCGATTGTGCGGTTGGCGGCTGCCAGTTCGGCAAGCGTGTTCGCGTTGATGTCGGTGGCAATGACGCGGGCACCTTCTGCTGCGAACGCGAGCGCCGTCGCGCGGCCGATGCCCTGGCCTGCGGCCGTAACGAGCGCGCGTTTGCCGTTCAATCTATTGCTCATCCTGATACCCCCGCGCCGAAGGCGCGCATAGCGAGTCGTGTGATCCCCTTCGGAATGCGGTTAGCATAAAGCAAGTCACGACGTATCCGCGCTGGAGTACAGATGATCAAGATCACGGGCATCGAAGCGATCGACGTGCGCTATCCGACCTCGCGCATGCTCGATGGTTCCGATGCGATGAATCCCGATCCGGATTATTCCGCCGCGTACGCAGTGATACACACGAGCGTGGACGGACTGTTCGGTCACGGCATGACGTTCACGATCGGCCGCGGCAACGAACTGTGTGTGGCGGCGATCAACGCGCTGGCGCCGTTGGTAGTGGGCACCACGCTCGAACAGTTGACGGCCGACATGGCTGGCCTGTCGCGACGTTTGCTGGGCGAGAGTCAGCTGCGTTGGGTGGGCCCGGAGAAGGGCGTGGTACACCTCGGTGCGGCGGCGATCATCAACGCCGTGTGGGACTTGTGGGGCAAGCACGTCGGTAAACCGGTGTGGCAACTGGTGGCCGATCTCGAACCCGACGCGCTGCTGTCGACGCTCGATCTGCGTCACATCACCGATGCGATCACACACAGCGAGGCGCTCGATCTGTTGAAGGATCGCTCGCGCGGCAAAGCGGAGCGTCGCGCGCGTCTCGAACGCGAGGGCTATCCGGCATACACGACATCGGCGGGTTGGCTCGGTTATCCCGACGACAAGATCCTGCGACTCACTGCAGAGGCGCGCGCCGCCGGCTGGAACGCGATCAAGATCAAAGTAGGCCGCTCGCTCGAAGACGACCTGCGCCGCTGTGCGTTGATCCGCGACGCACTCGGTGCCGACGGATGGTTGATGGTCGACGCGAACCAGGTGTGGGAAGTCGACCAGGCGATCGAGTGGATCAGGGCGCTCGCGCAGTTCGACCTCTGGTGGGTCGAAGAACCGGTGCACCCCGACGACATTCTCGGCCACCGGAAGATCATCGAAGCGGTTGGTCCCATCCGCATTGCCACCGGAGAACATTGCCATAACCGGTTGATGTTCAAACAGTTCCTGACGGCCAAAGCGATCGACGTAGTGCAGGCGGACGGCTGCCGGCTGGCGGGCCTGAGCGAAGCGATGGCCGTGCTGCTGCTCGCCGCGAAATACGACCGGCCGGTGTGCCCGCACGCCGGTGGCGTCGGTTTATGCGAGATCGCGCAGCACATCTCGATGATCGACTACCTGTGCTTTTCCGCATCGTGGGACGAGCGCATGACTGAACACGCCGCGCACCTGCACGAGCACTTCGTCGATCCGATCCGCATCGAGAAAGGACGCTATCTCGTGCCGCGTGCCGCCGGGATCAATCTGGAGATGCGCCCGAAGAGCATCGCGGACTACCAGTTCCCCAACGGTTCCGTTTGGGCGCGGTGATCAGCCCGTTGCCCTATCAGCGTGTTCTCGGTGGTGAGGTACGGGCTGCGGCGCGAGCCTTCGCGCGCAAACCGCCCCACACGAAACCCACGGCGAGACCGATGGGGCCGGTGTAAAGCACACCCAACAGGGGACCTTGATTCGCGCCGGGCGCGAAGATCATCGGACCCACGAAGCCGATCAGGAAACAGATCCACGCAACCGTCAGCGTAAAGCCGGCCCACGTCTCCACCCGCCACCAGCGATTCCTGAACGGCCCGTGCCGCACCGCGATCACGATCGACAGAATCGTGATGAAGGGCAGCAGCAGGCCGAGCAGGATGTCTATCACGGCGCAGGAACGCCGATCAGCGCATGTGCCGGAAGCAGGTGCGCACCTCGTTTACGAACGTTGCGGGTTGTTCGAACGCGGCGAAGTGGCCGCCTTTGTCGAGATCGTTCCAGTGCACGAGTTTCTCGAAGCGCTTCTCGGCCCAGCGGCGGGAACAGCGGAAGATCTCTTTCGGGAAGATGCTGCAGCCGGTGGGAATCTTCACCGGGTCGCGGCTGACCTTGTTGAAGCTCTCCCAGTAGAGCCGCGCTGACGACGCCGCGGTGTCGGGCAGCCAGTACAGCATCACGTTGTCGAGCAGCTCGTCGCGCGATGCGATGTTCTCCGGGTGGCCGTCGCAGTCCATCCACGACCAGAACTTCTCGATGATCCAGGCGGCCTGGCCGCTCGGTGAATCGGCGAGACCGTAGCCGAGCGTTTGTGGCCGCGTGCTTTGCTGCTTCGAATACCCGGAGTCCCAGTCGGCGTAGTGCTGCATGCCGGCGAGCGCGGATTTCTCGCGATCGGTGAGGTCGTTCATGGTTGCGGGATCGGGCGTGACGATCGGCATGTTCAGGTGAATGCCGAGGCAGTTCGCGGTGTCGTTCAGGCCGATCGCGGTGGTCACGATGGCGCCCCAGTCGCCGCCTTGAGCAACGTACTTCTTGTAGCCGAGACGCGGCATCAGCTGGCTCCACGCGCGACCGATCTTCTCGACGTTCCATCCGGTGGTGGTCGGTTTGTCGGAGAAGGCGTAGCCGGGGAGAGACGGACACACCACATGGAATGCATCCGACGCCTGGCCGCCGTGTTTGGTCGGATCGCTGAGCGGTTCGATCACTTTCTGGAACTCGACGATGGAGCCGGGCCAGCCGTGCGTCATCACCAGCGGCAACGCGTTCGCGTGCGGCGAACGCACGTGAATGAAGTGAATGCCGATGCCGTCGATCGTGGTGCGGAATTGAGGAAAACGGTTCAGCAGTTTTTCGCGCGCGCGCCAGTCGTAGTCCTTCTCCCAGTAGTTGCACAGCTCCTTCACGTACGCGAGCGGGATGCCCTGTGACCAGTCGGCAGGCGTTTCCTTGTCGGGCCAGCGCGTGTTGGCAAGCCGCCGCTTCAGGTCGTCGAGCTGCGCTTGATCGATGGCAATCTTGAACGGCGTAATCGCTTCGGACATGACGGTTCTCGATGGGGGGGTTGCGCGCATGGTGTTAACGCGCGGCGTACCGTGTCAAGCCGTGACGAGCAGCCGTCAGCAAGCGCGGCTCACGGTCGCGACGGCTGCGTGCGGAACTGATTCGTGATCCAGCGTGAGCTGGCGTGATCGAAAACCGCGTTTCGGCACCCGAATCGGCACCAGGACACGTCCGTACTTCGCACCAGCGGCAGGGTCGACATCGACCGCAGCTGGATGCGCCGAATCCTCCAGGCCGCGAGTGAAGCGCTGATATCGGAGGGCGAAAGGCTACGCGAAGGCACGTGCGACATTTGCACGGACTTCGGAAGCTCTCGACCAATCCTGCGCTTCCACCTAGAGCAGCTCGATCCACATTGAACGACTCTGGTCAGATGTCAGCCTGGAATGAACCTACCACGCGAACAAGTGCATTGAGGGGCGTCGCAGCTACGAACGATCGAAGTTCGATGTCCGCACCGATACCAAGGGATACTACAGCGACCTTCCGTTTGGCGTGATCCTAACTCCGGATCGTGAGTACCAGAGACAACAACACCGAAACCACACGTCAAGGAGTTGATCATGCAACGTTCAGAAGCAGTCAGAGCAATCAATGAAGTACCAGAAGTGGGTCGCGATGGAATCGCCATTCGGCCGTTCCGCGTGAGTTTTCCGGAGTCAGATCTCGTCGATCTGCGCCGTCGCATCGAAGCGACGCGGTGGCCCGAGCGAGAAACGGTGACGGACGACTCGCAAGGCGTCCAGCTGGCCACCACTCAGGCACTCGCCCGCTACTGGGCCACCCAATACGACTGGCGCAAGGCTGAAGCACGACTAAACGCCGTGCCGAATTTCATTACGCAGATCGATGGCCTCGACATTCATTTTCTCCATGTTCGCTCGAAGCACGAGAACGCGTTGCCCCTCATCGTTACGCATGGATGGCCGGGATCGATCGTCGAGCAAATGAAGATCATCGAACCGCTCACGAACCCGACCGCACACGGCGGCAGCTCGTCGGATGCGTTTCATCTGGTGATTCCTTCGATGCCGGGCTACGGCTTCTCGGGCAGGCCAACCAACACGGGCTGGGACCCTCAGCACATCGCTCGCGCGTGGGTGGTGCTGATGAAACGCCTTGGATACATGAAGTTCGTTGCGCAAGGCGGCGACTGGGGCGCGATCGTCACGGAGTTGATGGGCGCGGACGCGCCGCCCGAGTTGCTCGGCATTCACACCAACATGCCGAATGCGATTCCCGCTGACATCGACACAGCTGCGTTCTCCGGAGCACCCGCACCGGCGAGCCTTTCTTCGGAGGAGAAAGTTGCGTACGACGCTTTGCAGTTCGTCTACCAGAAGGGAATTGGCTACGGCTTCCAGCTCGGACTGCGCCCACAGTCGATGTACGGCATTGCGGATTCGCCGGTTGGCCTTGCAGCGTATTTCCTCGACCACGATCAGCGAAGCTATCGGCTGATCTCCCGCGTTTTCGCGGGCGAAGCCGCCGGCCTCACACGAGACGACATTCTCGACAATGTCACGCTCACCTGGCTCACGAACACCGCGCTTTCGTCCGGCCGGCTTTACTGGGAGAACAGGTTGTCATTCTTCCGAGTGAGGGGGGTCAGGGTTCCCGTGGCAGTTACCGTTTTTCCCGACGAGCTCTATCCCCTTCCGCGGAGTTGGGCTGAACGCGCCTATCCGAAGCTGGTGCACTTCAACAAGGTCGAACAGGGCGGGCACTTTGCAGCCTGGGAGCAGCCGAAG
>CAZLDA010000358.1:0-4881 GCA_964557875.1 uncultured Pseudomonadales bacterium
TGCACCGTCGGCGAACGGCCGGTTGCAAACAGCACCAGGTCCGTATCCATCGATTGTCCATCGACCAATACGACACGGCGCGCTCCGTTCCTCGTCAATTCGACGCGTGCAACCGTCGCATCGAACTTGAGATCGATGTGTTTCTCTCGAAGTTGATCGGCGACGAACGTACGCACTCCGTCATCGAATCCGCGCAGAAATAGCGCCCCTCTGTGCACCAGTGTCGTTGCGGCACCGAGGCCCGCAAATATGCCGGCAAACTCAACGGCTATATATCCGCCCCCGACTACGATGACACGCTCCGGGAACTCCTCGAGGTAGAACGCTTCGTTCGAAGTGATGACGTGTTCGCGCCCGGGAAATTCGGACACGCGCGGCCAGCCGCCCGTGGCGATCAGTATTCGTTCGGCGGTGACGGTGCGGCCGCTGTCGATCTGGACGGTGTGGCGATCGCGCAGCTTTGCGTAGCCGCGAATGATCTCGACGCCAGCGCCTTCGAGGAGATTTTGATAGCTACCGTTTAGCCGTTCGATTTCGCGCGTCTTGTTGTCGCGCAAAGTGGGCCAATCGAAGCGCGGCGCTTCGACGGTCCATCCGTAAGCTGCGGCATCTTCGAAGTCTTCGGCGAAGTGCGATCCGTACACGAACAATTTCTTCGGTACGCAGCCGACGTTTACACACGTGCCACCGAGATAGCGCCCTTCCACTACGGCAACACGTGCACCGTAGCGAGCCGACATCCGGCTTGCGCGAACGCCGCCGGACCCGGCACCCATGACCAACAGATCGTAGTCCCACTTGGACACGAGTAACCCCACAGCGACGGAGCGGCGAGCCTAATCCATCAACGTCGCAATGCAAAGACGCCCGCTCTCGTTGGGAATCGCGATGCGCTGCCGTACACTGCCGCGACATTGATGGGAGCTATACATGAACGGTGCGGAAAGTCTGCTGCAAACCCTGGTCGGATGCGGTGTGGAAGTCTGTTTCACGAATCCCGGCACGTCCGAAATGCACTTCGTAGCGGCGCTCGACAAGCAAGATGGCATGCGCAGCGTGTTGGGTCTGTTCGAAGGCGTCGTCACCGGGGCAGCAGACGGATACGCACGTATGGCCGGTAAACCAGCTTGTACGCTGTTGCACCTGGGCCCCGGCCTTGCGAACGGTCTTGCGAATCTGCACAACGCCCGACGCGCGCGAGTGCCCCTCGTCAACGTCGTTGGCGATCACGCCACCTATCACCGACATCTCGACGCACCGTTGACGTCGAACATCGTAGGGTTTGCCGAGCCGGTCTCAGGCTGGATCAAGGCATCGGCTTCGGCGCAAGAAGTTGCCGCTGACGGAGCTGCAGCTGTGGCCGCAGCCATGACGCCTCCCGGACAAATCGCGACATTGATTCTGCCGGCCGATACGGCATGGGGTCCCGCATCGGGTCCGGCGAAGCCGGTTGCGGCGCCGCAACGGGCAGCGCCGGGAGCTGCGGCGATCGATGCGGCGGCCTCGGCGTTGCAGTCAGGCGATCGCTGTGCGCTGCTGATGAACGGACCAGCGCTCGATGAGCGCGGACTCGAACTTGCCGGTCGCATCGCGCAGCGCACCGGAGCGCAGTTGTTTGCCGATACGTTCGTTACCCGAATCGCACGCGGCGTCGGACGAGTCGACGTGCAACGCGTGCCGTATTTCGGTGAGCAAGCCGCCGAGGTGCTCGCTCCCTATCGACATCTGATCTTCGTCGGCACCAAGGCACCGGTCACGTTTTTCGCCTATCCCGGCAAACCGAGCGAACTGACGCCGAAGGGTTGCACGGGGCATACGCTCGCCACTCCGGAACAGGATGCGATGCAAGCACTCGAAGCGCTGTGCGAAGCGGTGGGCGCCGGCAAGTCGGCGCCCGTAACGAGCGCCCGCCAGCAACTCTCGCTGCCGCGCGGTGCGCTGACGCCGCAAAGCGCGGCACAAACGCTCGGTTGTCTGATCCCGGAAGGAGCGATCGTAGTCAACGAAGCCGCCACGTCCGGATTCGCCATTCCCGCATTGACCGCCGGCGCCCCTCAGCACGATTGGTTGGACCTCACCGGCGGTGCGATCGGTCAGGGTTTGCCGAGCGCGGTCGGCGCAGCGGTTGCATGTCCGGGTCGGCGCGTCCTGGCACTAGAAGGCGACGGCAGTGGCATGTATACAGTGCAGGCACTGTGGACGATGGCGCGCGAGGGCCTCGACGTCACTACTGTCATCTTCTCGAATCGCAAGTACGCGATTCTGCAGGTCGAGTTACTCCGCGTCGGCGCCGGCAACCCGGGCCGCAAAGCCGAAGACATGCTGTCGTTGAACCGCCCCGACCTCGACTGGGTGGCGCTCGCCACCGGAATGGGCGTGCCGGCTACACGTGCGACCACCGCCGAAGAGTTCAACAACCAGCTCGCGCGTTCGCTTGCAGCCCCCGGACCGGGGTTGATCGAGGTGGTGCTGTAAGTCACAAGTTATCGTTACATCCTCGCGTCGAATCGTCCCTCAGGCTTGTTACGCTTCGCCCACTTTTTATGACTGGTAGCCCTCGTTGAACATTACGTTGTTCGGAACCGGATACGTCGGACTGGTAACGGGGGCATGCTTCGCCGAAATGGGAAACCAGGTCCTGTGCATCGACGTAGATGTCGACAAAGTGGCTGCCCTCAATCGCGGTGAGATTCCGATCCATGAACCCGGACTCGAGTCCATGGTTGCAAGCAACGCGGCAGCAGGACGGCTCAGGTTCTCATCCGACGCTGCTGTCGGCGTCGACCACGGCGGTGAAATCCAGTTCATAGCAGTTGGAACGCCGACCGCAAGCGACGGCTCTGCGGATTTACGTTATGTGCTGCAGGTGGCACGAACAATCGCGAGCCACATGAATTCGCCGAAGATTGTGGTCGATAAATCGACTGTTCCGGTAGGCACGGCAGATGAGGTACGCCGCACCATTTCTGCAACGTTGGCGGAACGCGGCGTTCGCATTGACTTCGACGTCGTTTCAAATCCCGAGTTTTTGAAAGAGGGTGCGGCTATCAACGACTTCATGAAGCCGGATCGAATCATCATCGGCTCCAGTAACGAAAACAGCACGCGTGTGCTCAATCAACTTTATGCCCCATTCAATCGCAATCACGATCGAATCCTGTACATGGATACTCGTTCCGCCGAACTAACCAAATATGCGGCGAACGTGATGCTAGCGACACGAATCAGTTTGATGAATGAATTTGCGAATCTGGCGGACCGCCTCGGCGCCGACATCGAGGATGTTCGACGCGGCATCGGTTCAGATCCCCGCATCGGGTTCAACTTCATCTATCCAGGCGCCGGTTATGGTGGGTCGTGCTTTCCCAAGGACGTCAGGGCACTACTGCATACGGCGACTGCCAACGGATACGACGCACAGATTGTTCGCGGCGTAGAACTGGTGAATGAGCGCCAGAAGCAAGTGCTTATGGAGAAGATCCTGAATCACTTCGACGGATCGGTTGAGGGGCGCACGTTCGCGATATGGGGGCTCGCCTTCAAGCCGAATACGGATGATATGCGGGAAGCGCCGAGCAGGGTTTTGATGGAGGGACTATGGGAACGTGGGGCATTCGTTCGCGCATACGACCCGGCGGCGCGGACCGAAGCGAATCGGATCTATGCAAAACAACCTAACCTCACGGTATGTGATGCGCGGGACGCAACGCTCGAAGGTGCGGACGCACTCGTGGTGATGACCGAATGGAACGAGTTCCGAAGCCCTGATTTCGGCGTCTTAAAAACCCAACTGCGTCAGCCGGTCATTTTCGACGGACGCAACCTGTTCGATCCCGATTACCTGAGTCAGCTGGGCTTCAGCTACTACGGCATCGGGCGTGGGCGCGGCAATCAAGGCGCTGCTAAAATCGCTTGATACTGGATATTCATACAGGTAATTTGGTCGGCCCTGTATGAAAGTACAGCATCCATGGCAGACCTTTCCGCTCCTGAACGCTCCGTTTCCAGCGAGAACCTGCTCGCTCACCCCGACCTGTGGCGTGCGGGTCGAGTAGAGCCGAGTTACCGATCCGTAAGCACCGGCTACTCCTCGCTCGATGGTCTGCTCGCGGATCGCGGGTGGCCAAAAGCCGGTCTGATCGAATTGTTGTCGCCCCGGATCGGTATCGGCGAATTGCGATTGCTTGGGCCGGCACTCGCTGCACTCAGCGTTCAGGAGCAGCGCTGGATCACGTGGATCAACCCGCCGCACATTCCTTACGCACCTGCGCTGGCTGAAATCGGTATCGACGTCGGCAAAGTGCTGCTGGTCCATCCGAAAACCCACGAGGATGCGCTGTGGTCACTCGAACAAGCCGTCAAATCCGGCAGTTGCAGTGCAGCGCTTGCGTGGCTCGATGAATCGAAGCTCGCAACCAAAGACGTACGCCGATTCAAGCTGGCGGCGCGGCGCGGCGAGACCCTGACCATTCTGTTTCGTCCGGCAACCGCAGTGCAGCGTCAGTCGATGGCCGAGCTGCGAATCTTGATGCAGCCCGCATCTGCATCGGATCGATTGAGCATCGAAATACTGAAGCGTCGCGGTGGTTGGCCGGTCGAAAGGCTCGCGCTTGAACTCGCTTATCGCACCACATACATGACGCGCAGCGACCTGCGCGACCAGTTGGCATTGTGGCGGACAAGAAGCTTACGGTCCGTTGCGCCTCTCCCACCTCCGCGGCTGCACGATCCGCATCCGGTTCATGTCGGGCCATGAACATGCTGTGGTTCTGCGTGGAACTACCGGCTCTGGGTCTTGAAGTGTGTGCACGGCGGATGCCGCACGAAGATCGGCCTGCGGTGCTGATAGAAGACAACCGCGTGGTGGCACGCAACGCGGCT
>CAZLDA010000359.1:0-4879 GCA_964557875.1 uncultured Pseudomonadales bacterium
TGCAATGCAGGGCCGACCTCGCGCCGATTCCACACATCGGCGATCATCCCGGGCTCTTGCGAGAACAAGTTGGATGGAACCTGCGCGATGGCTGGATGGCAGACGCTGACCGATGGATTTCCGTACTTCGTCGGACAGGGTCGCTTTCCGCTGCCCGCTTACTCCGAGTTCATGCCGCCCCCGCGGCTCGGCATCAGTCCGTGCGGTGAGCTGGATCCGGTGCTGTTTGCCGCCGACGATCCGCATGGCTGGCAGGTCTCGGAATTCGACGAGTCGTATCAGGTGCGGCCTGGTTTCGAGAGCGTCGCCAATCATGTGATGGGACACCTGCTGCGCTTCCTGAACGACCGGGAACTCGACACGCTGCACGTCGCCGGCCCGAACCGGCGCAATCTGAAAGACAACCCGTACTGGTCGGACGAACTCGCGGCCCACGCGGCCGAGCTCGCTCGTCGGCGCCACGTGCTGCTGCTGGCGCTGTCGATGTCGAAGACACAGAACGACCGCGGCCGCAGGCAATGGACGCTGTTCGGGGCGAGCGAGCAAGGTCCGGAGCGTGCGTTCTGGCACAGCTTCTATTCGGCGCCCGGCGTGGAAATTCCGCAGCGCCGCTCGCGCGACGCCATCGCCGGCATCCTGTCGGGCAGTTTCGGCGTGACCGCGGGCGACGCGGCCGAGCTGTACCGGGCCGGATTTCGAGTGCTGCCGTCCGACAACGCGCGTCGATTCCCTCAGTGGGCGTTCGAGCCGTTGCCGAAGTGGACGCAGCGTTATCTGGTGCACGACCAGTCGCGCTTCCGCGACGTCCGCTACCTGCTGACGTTCAGGCCGTTCAGCGCGTTGCCGGAAGCGGTGCGCGCCGGATATCTCGAAGGCCGCATCGAACTGCTGCCGAGTCCGCTCACGCTGCTGTTCTGGGGCATGCCGGTGTATCACGCGGCCAGCCGGCAGCACCCGCTCGCGATTCAGTTTCCGGTGCTGAGGCTGGTGCCGCGCCATGAAGGGCTCGGCCTGCGGGTGCCGCAGTTCGGCTGGCTGCGCCATCATCGCAACGATTCGGTCGACGTCGGGACCGAAGACGATGTGGTCGTCAACGAATACGCCAGAACGCACCGGTGGGAACGGCTGCCGCGCGACGAAGATCCGGTGCCGAAGCGCCAGAAGGTCTCCACTGTTACGGCGACGCTGTTCAGCACCGATCTGTCCGACCTCGACCTCTACCACAAGCCGATGGCGCGTAACGCGCAGATCTGGACTCGCGATGGCGAGCTGATTCTCGACGGTCCGCGGGCGACACGCGCGGACATAAAGCGTGCCGAGAAGCGCGTGCTCGCTGGCGGCGCCTTCCTGTACACGTTCCGCTTCCCGCCGATGCGCGTTGGTGCGCACGAGGTTTTCTGGCAGCGCCCGCTCGCCGCGTGTGCGTTTCCGGAGCGCGGCGTGACGCAACTGTTGGATGTCGATCTGCCCGGATACGTCACCGCATACGATAGCGAGCGCGACGGCTACGAACGGCCGGTCGAGCTTTATCCGAGGCTGCTGCGACGGGCGCACTTCATGGATGCGCTGCTTCGTATCGATCGCTCGAAGGACTACTACCGATACCAGACGGCGCTGAACGTCGTGAACGTTTTCGACATGGCGCAGCGCTGGGGCCGCCGGTTGCCGCGCGAATTCACCGAGCAGATGCTGCGGACCGCACGCGATCAGCAACGGATCGAGCCGTGGCTCGAAGCCGTCGCACAGCGCAGCGCCACGCCCGAAGTAGCCGATCGGCTGACCGCGGCGTTGGCGAAGTGTGTCGAATCGAAGCGCCGCAGCCGCTGGCCGAAAGCGCTCACGTACGACGTAACCGCGACGCGCGAATACGAAGAAGCGTACTGGCGCCATCTCGTCACGCTCTCGCACGGTGAATTCGTCAACAAGGCGAACTCCGACGTGGTCGACGATGCGCCGACGTCCGCACAGGTCTCGCACCAGAAGCGCGACCTGCACGCGCTCGGCGACTTCCTGATCGGCGAGTACCGCGCAGCGATCGCAGCGGCGGGCATGGACGGTGTCGCATACGTCGGCGAGTTGCCGTTCAAATGGGACACCGACTTCGAGTACGAGCACTTTGGCGGCTGGGTCGCGAACCGCGACGGCCGCGAGTATGAGCGCAACATCCTGATGGTGATTCCCGGCAAGAACCGTTCGCAGGCGGTGGTGATGGGCGACCATTACGACACGGCCTATATGGAAGACGTCTACGAGGCGTCGCGCGGCGGCAGCGGAGCGCGCATCTCGGCGCAAGGCGCCGACGACAATGCGTCGGCCACGGCGACGCTGTTGCTCGCGGCCCCGATTTACCTTCGGCTCGCGAAGGAAGGGAAACTCGAACGCGACGTCTGGCTGATTCACCTCACCGGCGAAGAGTTCCCGTCCGATTGCATGGGCGCGCGGGCGTTCTGTCAGTCGGTCGTCGAACGCACGCTGAAGGTGCGCGTCGGCGACGAATGGATCGATCTGTCCGGAGTCGAACTCAGCGGCGTGCTCGTGATGGACATGATTGCGCACAATCGCGACAGTGCGCGCGACATCTTCCAGATCTCACCCGGACGCAGCGCTGCGTCGCTGCGGCTCGCCTACCAGGCGCACGTCGCAACCATGATCTGGAACGCCGGCGCCGCTCGATGGAACCGTCAGGCTCCGCGCGTTGGACGGATTCGCGGTGTTCGCAGCGGCGATGCGCGCGCGATGCCCGACGTCGCGTTGCATCCGGTGCTCGACGGTCAGGTGCGCACCACCGACAACCCGCAGAGCTCGCTGTTCAACACCGACGTGCAGATCTTCTCCGACATCGGCGCGCCGTGCGTATTGATCATGGAGAACTACGACATCGATCGCAGCGGCTATCACGACACGAAAGACACGCTCGCGAACATCGATCTCGACTATGGTTCAGCGGTTTCGGCGATCTGCATCGAGACGATCGCGCGGGTGGCAGCTGGCCCCTGACGAGTGGCAGCGGCCGGCTAGCGAAGCCGTTCCAGCAACGCCTTGCACGCGAGGATGCCCTCGCGCTCCGACAGGCGCGTGCCTTCGAATTCGATACCGACGTAGCCGCGATAGCCGGCGGAGGTCACGATGTCGAGCATGCGGCGGAAGTCGATCTTCGTCTCATTGCCGTCGGCGCCAAAGTCGAAACACTTCGCGCTGACGGCGAGCGCGCGCGGCATCATGCGGCGCACTGCATCGTAGATGTCCACGCCCTCGGGAAAGTTGCCGAAGTCGGGCAGGGTGCCGAAACGCGGGTGTTGCACGCGATCCATCAGGGCCATCAGCCACGTCGGATCCGACGACGGACCCCAGTGATTCTCGATCAGGATGTTGATGCCGGCTGCGTCGGCATATTCGACGAGCAGCGGGAAACTCTCTGCGCAGCGGTCGAGCGCATCCGCATCGCCGTCGCGCGCGCCGGTGTTGCAGCGGATGCTCTGACAGCCGAGCACTGCCGCGATGTCCACCCACTTGTGATGGTTCTTCACCGCCTGCAGCCGGCTCGCTTTGTCCGGCGCGGCCATGCTGCCTTCGCCGTCGCACATCAGCAGCGGAATCTTCACGCCCAGTTCGTCGGCGTGCTTGCGGAACTGCTTCAGGTACGCGTACTGCGGTGACGGAAAGAACGTGTTCACCAGTTCCAGCGCGCCGATACCGAGCTCGTGGGTGAGGTCGAGCATGCCCATCTGATCGATTTCTTTCGCGAAGAACTGCTTGTGCATCGACCAGGCGGCGAGCGAGATTTCGAACTTCCGGCCGCCCGCGGCGGCGGTCATTTCGCCGCTCAGTCGAACAGGAACGGCGCCAGTGTGGTTTGCGCCTCCACCCGATACTTGTGCCAGCGATTGCCGCCGTAGTACGCGAGGCTGCCGGGCTCTGCCGTACCTTCGCCGGTGTAGTAGGTGATGCAATCGCGCAACGGCGCCGTAGCGATGTCCATCTTGCGGCAGTGCTCCGCGTACTCGAGTTCCGGCTCCTTCCTGACGTCGACCACGCGCGCGCCGCTGTCGCGCATCGTCTGCAGCATCCACACGACGTAGTCACCGTGCGCGTCGATCGCATCGGTGAAGTTGAAGCTGCCGCCGCCGCCCTGCGGACCGGAGACGATGAACAGATTCGGGAAACCATTGCTATGCAGGCCGAGAAACGTTTTGGTGCCTTCGGTCTCCCACTTCTGCTTCAGCGTGCGGCCGTCGCGGCCGGTGATCATGTTGAACGTCGACGTTGCCATCCATTGGAAGCCGGTGGCGTAGATCAGCACGTCGACCGGGTATTCCACGCCGTTGTGCACCACGCCGTTTTCGTTGATGCGGCTCACGCCGTGCGGTGCGGTGTCGATGAGGTGCACGTGCGGCAGGTTGAAGCACGGCAGGTATTCGTCGTGGAAGGTCGGACGTTTGCAGCCGTACGGATAGTAGGGTTTCAACGCTGCCGCGGTTTTCGGATCTTTCACGATCGCGTCCACGCGCGCGCGGATCTGCTCCATGATCCTGAAGTTCGCGTCGAGCTGTTTTTCCATCAGCTCTTCGGGGCTGAGCATGCGTTCGTGCTGCTTACGCTCTTTGAAATCGGGGACGCGACCGGCGAGATAGTCGTCGTTTGCCTGGATTGCCGTGCGGCCGGCGGAGATCTTCGCGAATCGCGCGCGGCGTGCGCGCGCCCAACCCGGCTCGTTAGCCCAGGTGTCGATCTCTTCCTGCGTAGTGGCGCGCTGGTCGCGAATGTCGATCGAGGACGGCGTGCGCTGGAAGACATAGAGTTCCTTCACGATCTTCGCGAGTTCGGGAATGGCCTGCACCGCCGTTGCACCGGTGCCGATGATGCCCACGCGTTTCCCGGC
>CAZLDA010000360.1:0-4858 GCA_964557875.1 uncultured Pseudomonadales bacterium
CGAGCCGCGCTGGGGCGAGCGCTGGGTCTCGGCCTCGCAGGACGCGGACGGCGTGTCGGCGACGGGGAGGATCGTGAGCGTGGCCGTCGCGCGTATGCACTACGAGCTGCCGTGGTCGTCGTCGGGAGACAACCGCAAATTCCGGACGCTGCTCGGAATCTGCCTCGCGATCTACATCGTGTTCGGTGTGATCGTGCCGTGGATCAACATTCCGCCGGCCGTGCATGAAGTGTTCGATTCGGCACCGCCGCCGCTCGCACATCTCGTGCTCGAAAAGCCGCCGATCGTGATTCCGCCGCCGCCACCGGATGTTGTCCGCGAGCCGCTGCCGCAACCGGAGGTGAAGAAGGAAAAGCCGCCGGAACTGAAGAAGCCGGTGCCGGTGCTAAACAAACCCGTAGTGGCGCAACCGACCGTGGCCGACGCACGCGAAAAAGCAGCGGTTTCAGGCCTATTGCAGTTCAAAGACAGCTTTGCGGACATGCGCGACGCGGTTGACGTCGGCAAGCTCAACGACACCGGTGCGATCCGTCGCGGAACCGGCGATGCGGCAACGCTCGATCGTTCGCTGCTGACTTCAAGCCACGGTTCGCGCAGCGCCGGCGTCAACGTCGGTGCGTTATCGCGCAATACCGGTGGAGTTGCATTGTCGGGCCGCGAAACGACCAAGGTCGATGCACCGCCGGGCGCCATCGGGAATGGTGGTACGCGCGCAAATCCGAACCACGACAAGGAACTCGACCCGCGCGAGCGTTCGATCGAGGACATCCGCCGCGTGTTCGATGCAAACAAGGGCGCGATCTTCGCGATCTACAACCGTGCGTTGCGGCAGGATCCGTCGCTACAAGGCAAGGTCGTGCTCGAACTGCAGATAGACCCGACGGGGCACGTGCTGGATTGCCGAGTCGTGTCGTCGGAACTGGCTGATCAGAATCTGATGGAGAAGATCGTCAGCAGAATCCGCATGTTCGACTTCGGCAAGCGCGACGTCGGTACGACGACGATCAGCTACCCGGTGCAGTTCCTGCCGACCTGATCGAAGTTCACGGCGCCGATTCGGCGACGATCGAAACGGCGATGTCGATCTGATCAGCTACACGAAGCGCGCCCCCGAGCGCGCTGAACGGGGTGAGGCCCAGCGCCGCATGATCGATCTTGAATGCCGACTCGATGGCCAGTTCGTTGCCGATGCGTTGCCATCGAGCGTCGACCGGAACGGTAGCGGTCTGATCGCGCACCGTGATCGAAAGTTGAAGCTGCGTCGAATCCGTACCGACGTGCATCGGCGCAACATGCACCAGCACAAAAGGCCACCGCTGCGCGTCCAGTAGCTTCGGCCCGAGCATGTTGGCTCGGGTACCGTCGATATCGGAAGCTGTGGGCTGTGTCGTGAAGTCGGAACCCGCTGCGGTGCGTTCGGCGACATCATCGACGACCAAACTCGCAACCGGAACGAAGAGATCGGCGCGCGCCTTACCCATATCGTCGGCGAGATACACGAAGCCGTCTAGTTCGTGACTGATGATGACGTGGTTGTGTCCGAGCGTGGCGAGCGCCCCGGAACGGAATACCTTGAGCGTCAGCTTCGAACGCGCCGGTACGATGCGGAAGGCGTCTTCGCGAGGCACCGTCGAATAGAACGACGACGGAAAGTCAGGCGGGAATTTGCTGGCGGGGAGCTCGGGTATGGGCGCACGCGGCGCGCAGCTCGCGACCAAGACCACTAGCACGAGGTAGGCGACTCCTATCGAGAGTCGCCATGGCATGGAAGTCACGGCAGCAGCGCGCCGCCATCCACGTCGATGGTCGTTCCTGTCATGAACTCGTTGCGCAGAAGCAATAACACCGCATCGGCAACTTCGTCGGCCGTGCCGGCACGCGGTATCAGATTGCGCGACGTGGCCTGCTTCAGGAACGCGTCGCGCTGCTCGCCCGACGCCGCGAACATCGGTGTGTCGATCACGCCCGGAGCGACGACATTGATGCGGCGCGGCGCGAGTTCCGGTGCCACGGCGCGCACGAACCCTTCTACGGCGTTGCCAACGGTCGAGATCGCAGACATGCCCGGCATGGCTTTACGCGCCGGCGAACCGCTTATCAGTACGATCGAGCCGCGCTCCGACATGAGTGGGGCGCCCAGCCGCACCGAGTTGACGTAACCCCAGAGTTTTCGAAACGAGCCTTCGAACCCGTCCAGGTCCATCGACAGGAAAGGACCTGTAGCCCGCGCGCCGCCCGTTGCAGCGTTTACGAGGATGTCGAACGGCGCGAGTTCCTTGAACAGTTGTTCGAGCGCGCCGCGATTCAGCACGTCGACAGATCGAACCGTTGCGCCATCCACGACGCGATTCGTCGTGCGACTCGCTGCGGTGACATCGGCACCGGCCACTACGAGTTGGCGACTGACTGCCAGCCCTATTCCGGACGTCCCACCCAACACGATTGCGCGTTTGCTTTTGATTTCCATTGCTTCCTCAGATCGTGTCGTTCGAGTTGATTCTGCGACCCTTCAGGCCGCGCGCTTCCAGCAGCGCGACGATTCCTTCGGGACCGGTCAGGTGCGCGGCGCCCACGAGCACGAAGGTCGTTCCCGGCATTTGCAGATAGCCAACGATCTTCTCCGCCATGCCGACGTTTCGATCTTCGAGCAGTCGCCGCATGAAAGCATGTATCTGAGGCGAATCACCGGACTCGAGATCGAAGAGGCGTCGAAACTCGCGCTCGTCACCGGCGAGCCACGCAACGACCATTGCCGAAATGATCGGTTCGATCGTATCCATCTGCTCGACCGTCTCGGCGAGCATCTCGTCCTGCACTTGGATCGGCGGACTCGTCAGCACGGCGAGCTGCTGGTCGAGCGTTTCGAGTTCGAGGATGGGGCGGGCGCCAGCGGCGCTCTTGAAGTGCTGTTCGAGACCGAATTGCGGTAAGTAACCAAGCGCGCTGAGGCGCGCTACGGCGACTTGCGTGGACAGCATCACGGGCTTCAGCGCCGCCACGCTCGCTAGCGGAATGGACTGCGCTTGCAGATGGGCAGACACGGCTGCAAAGGTGGCGGGCTTCAATACGGTGCCCAGCGTTTGACCGGTGGGCAGCAACGCGTAGTCGAGGAACTTCTGGCGCATCGCATCGGGATGCAGCGCGTCGGTATCCACCTCGACCGCAAGACGGCTGGATTGTGCGAACGCTGTTTCGAATTGCGTTGGCAACGGGAACAGCGACGCTTTCATCACGTGAATGGAACCGGCCAGATAGACCACCGACCCATCCGCCTCGAAGCGCCATAGGAATAAAGGGTGCGGCGCGCGCGGAACACGCGCGCGCATATCGGCGGCGGTGGCGATCGGAGTCTCGTTCAGTTGCGTGACTTCGCAGACACCGGATTGCGGTGTGCGTGCACGCTCGCAGTTCTGCAGCGCGGTGAGACTTGCCGATTGATCGCTGCTCTGTCCGGAGCCGATACCGTTGACGGAGGCGTCGTCGACGGAACTCGCCAGTGCCTTGTGGGTTGGCAGCGCGGTGTACGACGACATTGCGCCTTCGTCGCCGCGCGCGAACTGAACGATCAGCAGAACCGTAAGGGCAGCGAACGAGCGCAGCTTCATGCGCGCGTGATGTCGTGCGGTTCCGCGCCGGCGGCCACGATCATCGCGATTACTTCTTCGAGCATGGCGTCGAGGCCGGAGGCGCTCGTCCCACGCATGACCAACGTAGTGCCGTAGCGTGCGTCCCGAGAGAACGGATAACTCCCCAGGTCGATTGAGGGATGGCGAGCCTGAATCTGGCCGAGAGGCGCCGCGATCTGGCTCTCACCCAGATAGACGGTGACAGATCGCGACCGAACCGGCGCGCCGCCGCGCAGCTTTCCCTCGAGTGTCGATAGCATTCCTTGCATGACCGACGGGATTCCGGCCATCACGTAGACGTTCTCGATGAAGAACCCCGGTGGGCCGCCGCTGGGATTGCCGATCAGCTGGGCGCCTTCGGGCACACGCGCCATGAGCATGCGCGCTGCCATGACGTCAGGCGGCACCGGACGGCTTTGGATCAACCGTGCGATTTCCGGGTGGATCACCAAGGGCCGGTTGAAGGCCTTGGCGATGCAGTCCGCCGTGATGTCGTCGTGCGTGGGGCCGATGCCGCCCGTCGTGAACACGTAGTCGTGCTGCGCACGCACCGACCGGACGGTCTCGATGATCGTCGCCTCCACATCGGGCACGACTCGCGCTTCGCGGACCCGGATGCCCCATTCATTCAGGTGGATTGCAATGTGGCGCAGGTTGGTATCTTGTGTCCTCCCCGACAGGATTTCATTGCCGATGATCAATACGCAGGCGGTGACAACCTGATTTTCCATGGAACTCGGGGACCCGAAGACGATCGGACAGCATCGTAACACCAGCCTCTGAGGCTAGGCACTGGCCGTTGACCGTGAACTCTGTCACGGAATTCGAAGTTCCCCCATCGGCATCGGGTCGAGATTCGAATTTCGATGGGGCGTTGCCAACGAAGATGTGATGGTGCGCAAGTATCCAGTTGCGACGCTATGTGAGGATATGTAAATTCGCCGCCGCCCTCGGGTCGGCTGTGGAACGGTGCAGCGCATCTGCGGTAGGAAACTGGGTAACAGTCGACTAGGAAGGTCTCGATTTGACTATGCACGTTTCGCCAATGAAACAGTTCTTGAAGGATGGCGTTCGCGTTGCGTACGCCGGTATTGCAACTCTGCTGGTCGCAGCGTGCGGTGGAGGTTCGGGTGGCTCGGAAGCAGCCCCCGCGTCGCCGGGTTCTCCGCAAAGTCCTCCCACTGTGAGCCTGTCCGCCAGTCCGAGCAGCGTTTCGAGTGGTGGGACGACGA
>CAZLDA010000361.1:0-4824 GCA_964557875.1 uncultured Pseudomonadales bacterium
CGACGATGGCGACGGTGTTCGCGCCGACCCGTCGCAGCGCTTCCGCCGTGAGAATCACCGGAATCACCGTGCTGACAACCGCCATGGTGGCGGCATAACCGAGCACCGGCAGCGGCGCATTCAGCGCTTCCACCGGACGCAGCACGAAGAACTGCAGCAGACATGCGACCGTGGCGGCGATCATCGCGTACGCGCTGAAGCGCATCGATCCGACGCGCGCGATCACCTGGCTGCCGGCTACGAGATACACCGCGTAGCAAAGCGAACTCGCCATCGCGAGCGCCGCACCGAACAACACGTCGCGATTGCCGTCGAAACTGTGCAGCAGCACCAGCGCGAGGCCGGCGTACGTCAGCACCAGCGCAATCAGCTCACGAACGGTGATGGGTCGCGAGAGGAACAGCGCCGACAACAGCACGACGATGGTCGGATACAGGAACAGCACCAACCGTCCGAGCCCCGCGCTGATGTACTGCAGCGCGAGAAAGTCGAGAAAACTCGCGGCGTAGTAGCTCAGCAGGCCGAGCGTCACCACATACACCATGTCGCGGGACGAAATCGGGCTGACGGCTCCGTTGCGGCGCGTCCAGATCGCCACACCGGCGAAGAACGGCGCGGCGAATGCCATGCGCAGTGCGAGCAACGTAATCGGATCCTGCGACCACGCGTAGGCGAGCTTGATCAGGATCGGCCGCAACGAAAAACACAGCACACCGCCGATGGCCAGCAGCAGGCCGATGGTCCAGTAGTTGCGAGAGTCGTTCACGGTCGGAACGTGCGGCGGCGACTGCACCGGGAGTGGCACACGTGGGTGGTGAACATGCAGCTTTACGGAGTCGTTGGGCAGTCGAGCGTAACACCGGCATTGCGCAGTCGCATCACGAGAACGTCGCCAAGCGCAGTAGCGGGTGTCAGAAATCCTGCGCGGCCGTTTCCGCCGGGCAACTGGTCCGGTTGTGTTGCGAGCGCAATCGCACTCTCGCACGCGAACATGACGGTGGCGCGATTGCCGGGATCGCCTTTTCCTGCGATACGCGCCCACGCCTTGGTGCCGTCGTCGGCAATGCCGACCAGACGGCATTCGTAGAAACCGTTGTCCATGGTTTCTTCCGAAGGACCATCGCCCGGCGCAGGTGCAATCGCTTCTACGAACCGACCCACGCCAGGCAGGCGCATGACCGATTGAAAGAACCCCATGCCGAAAGCCGCTAGCGCCGCGCCCGCATAACCGGCGGAGGCACCGAGATCCCAGAACTCCTCGTAGCGGAAGTTGTCGCCGTAAGGGCGTTGCCATTGGCTCGACAGGGCGTGGCTGCGCCGTACCACTCGCGTGTTGATGGGCGCCATGAAAAACGGCGCCACCCAACGTCCGAGATCGGGGTCGAACTGCGGAACGGCGGGGTCCCGGTTCAACGTTGCGGCGTCCGACCGGCGATGCTCGTCGGGATTGAGCAGCAGCGGATCATCGAACACGTTGCGATCGCCGGAAGCGAGCATGTTCGTCATCGAGGCGATGGTGCCGCCGTTCACGCCGCCCTGCGCGCGCTGGAACGCGCGCACGTTGCGCGTCGTCTTGCCCTGGCTCCTGAAGTGTTCGACGAGCAGGTGAGCGCCGAGATCCGACGGCACCGAGTCGAAACCGCAGAACGGAACGATTTTCGCTCCGCTCAGCATCGCTCGCGATTCGTAGCGGTCGATCATGCGGCGCACCCACGGCGTTTCACCGGTGATGTCCGCGTAATGCACGCCGCGCGTCGCGCAACTGCGCACGAGTTCCTCGCCATAACGCGCGAACGGCCCGGCGGTGGTCAGCACGACGCGTGTCTTCGAAACCATCGCGTCGATGGCGGCGGTGTCGTCGGCGTCCGCAACGAGCACGTCGGGTGCGCTGTGCAGATGCGAACGCAAACGATCGAGCTTGTCCGCGTTGCGCCCCGCGATGGCCCATCGCAACTGGTTGCCGACGTGCTCGTCGAAATACTCGGCCGTCTGCGACCCTGTAAAACCGGTGGCGCCGTAGAGCACTACGTCGTAGCGAGAAGAATCGTTCACGAGGCCGCACCGCGCTTCAGGGCTGCTTCGTACAAAGGCATCACGGTAGGCAGCATCGACTGGATCATCTGTACCCGATTCGCTTCGGCCGGGTGTGTGCTCAGGAACTCGGGCGGCGCATTACCGGCATTCGCCTGCATCATCTTCTTCCACAACGTGATGCCCGCGCGGGGGTCGTAGCCCGCGCGCGCAGCGAGTTCGAGCCCGATGAGATCGGCCTCGCTTTCATCCGTGCGGCTGAACTTCGTCGCAACCAGCGTCTGATATCCCTGCGCCGCGAGATCGGCGCCGGCACCGCCGACACCCAGGATCGCAGCGCCCACGCCCAGGCCGGTTTGCGCCGCGATCTGTTGCGACGCCTGTTCGCGCGAATGCTCGCGCAACGCGTGCGCGATCTCGTGACCCATCACGATGGCGATTTCGTCGTCGGTGAGATCGAGCTGAGTGATCAAGCCCGAATAGAACATGATGCGGCCGCCGGGCATGCAGAACGCGTTCAGGTCTGTGCTCTCGATGACGTTCACCTGCCACGGCCAGTTCGCGGTGTCGGGCCGGAACACCTTCGTCTGCGGTTCGATGCGTGCCGCGATGGCGCGTACACGTTTCGTCATCGCCGGATCGGAATTCAAATCGCCCTTCGCGGCGGCGTCGTTCGACAGCTTCGTGTAGGTCTGCGCTGCCATCTGGTCGAGTTGTTCCGCCGAAATCAGCATCAGCTGCGATCGGTTCACACCCACTGCACCGCTCGATGTGGTCGTTTCGCAACCGGCAAGCGCGCACGCGAGCAATCCAACCAACATGGCGCCGATTGAACGCACGGTAGAAGTACCGATTCGGGTGAAGTGTAGGAGCATGGCCGTTAGGAATCCTCGCTGTCGTGCCAGGTCAATGGTGCCAGATACACGCCGCCCTGGTACCAGCCGCAGTGACTGACATACCAACGTCCATCGACATCGCGGATCACTTCCGATGCATGGCCGTCGAAACGTCCGACGAGGTCGTTCAGCGTCCAGTGCAGCGGATCGCGGCTGCGGAACACTTCGGTATCGGCGTAGTAGCCCGGTATGTAGTCGTGGCGCATCGACAGAAACAGGTAATAGAACTCGCCGCGTTGCACGACGAACGGCGATTCGGTGGGGCCGGCGCCGGTTCCCTTCTTGGGGTCGATGAATGCGAGGCCGCGCTCGCTCCACGAGGCGAGATCGGTGCTGGTGCGGTATGCCACCACGTGGTTGCCGCCGCTCGCGGGCTCCGTGGCGGTGTAGTACATCACCCAGCGATCGTCGACGCGCAACACCATCGGATCGCGCGCCTCGAAGCCGTCGATGAACAACGGATTCTGGGGGTGACGGGTCCAGCGCCGCATGTCCGGCGACGTCGCAAGGTGCATGTGGAAGTTGCCGTCGCGCTGCAGCGAGCCGGCGGCATAGAACATATAGTAGAGGCCGTCGTGGGCGATCACGTGCGGTGCCCACAAGACCGCCTCAGTCTGATCGGCAACCAGCGCGAACGGCTGCTTGCGCCACTGCGGGGCCGTTAGCGACGACGCCACTGCGTGCGCGAGCTGCTTCTCTTCGTGCGCGTCGAACCAGGGGCGACCCTCGCGCTTCGCCGCCGCCGCGGATGCGCGCAACTCCTTGTGCAGCGTTGCCACTTCGTCCGCGGTGATGGAACGATCGGCGTTGAAGAATTTTTCGAGCGGCGGAATGTCGATCTGCTCGTGTGTGATGCCGATCAGATGCCACAGACCGGTGTGGTCGCGCGCGATCGTGTGATCGTTGACGTACCACTTTTGCGACTCGCCCTCGCTCGGATCGTAGATCCGCGCGAAACGCCCGACGGTGAATGGCTGATCGTGCATGCGTACTCTTCGTTGCATGGTTGCGACAATTCAGGAGCCAAGGTTAAGGGGTGAATTCGGGCAACGTCCACGCTACGCTGCCGATTCTTTCAGTCCGCGAGTCTTACGTGGCCCGTCTCGATGCAGATGCGCTGAAGCGCGGTTGGTTCGACTTTCGCCGGAAGCGATTCTGGGCGTGGGTGTTGTTCGCGTCGTACACGTTGTTCGGCTTCGTCATCGCGCCGCTGATCGTGCGCAGCGTCGTCGTGTCCGAAGTGCATTCGCTGCTTGGGCTCGACGCTACGCTCGAAGACGTAGACATCAATCCGTTCGCGCTCACCGTGCGGCTCGAGAAGTTCGAGCTGAAGGACGAGAAGAAAGCGCCGCTCATCGCGTTCGACGAAGTCGATGTGAACGCGCAGTTGTCGAGCATCGTGAATCGCGCGCTGACGCTGAGCGAGCTTCGGATCGTGCATCCGTTCGTGCGCGTCGAACGCGATGTCGATCACCTGAACCTCAGAGCGCTGATACCGCCGGAAGACCCGAACGCCAAGCCCGAGCCGGAGTCGCCGCCGCCGCGGCTGATCATTGTGAGTGCCGTCATCGACGGTGGACGCGTCGCCGTTGTCGATCGCAGCGGTCGCCACCCGTACGAAACCGAACTCGGTCCGCTGAACCTGCAGGTTTCGGATCTGAACACGTTGCCGAACCAGGAAGGCAATCAAAAGCTGGTAGTGCAGACGCGCGCGGGCGGTCATCTCGAATGGACCGGCAAGATGACGGTGCGTCCCTTCACGGCGTCGGGACACATTTCGCTGACGGGGCAGAAGCTACCGGAGATGTCGGCCTACCTGCCGGCCGATCTGCTGGCGACGATCGTGAGCGGCGCGCTCGACACCGCGTTCGACTACGACGTTTCGAGCAACGAAGGC
>CAZLDA010000362.1:0-4817 GCA_964557875.1 uncultured Pseudomonadales bacterium
CATGCCGTGACGATCGGCCACATCCATCATGTTCAGTGCGACGATCACCGGAATGTCGAGGTCGAGCAGTTCGGCGGTGAGATACAGGCCGCGCGCGAGACTCGCGGCGTCGACCACGTTGACCAGCACGTCGATGTCGGCATCGAGCAGGAAGTCGCGCGCGATGCGCGCATCCTGCGCGTCGGTGGCATTCACGGCGAGCAGGCTGTAGATGCCCGGCAGGTCGATCACTTCAAGCTGCGCGTCACCATGGCGGAAGTATCCGGACTTGCGCTCGACTGTTACGCCCGGCCAGTTGCCGACGCGCTGATGCGAGCCGGTGAGTGCATTGAAGACGGTGGTCTTGCCGGCATTCGGGTTGCCGATCAGTGCGATTGTGGTCATGCCAGTTCCAACTGCAGACCGCGCGCCTCGCTCGGACGCAACACCAGGCACGCGCCGCGGAACTGGATCTCCACCGGATCGCCGAGCGGCGCGAACCGCGCCACCGTGATGCGAGTGCCGGGGATCAAACCGAGGCTCAATAGATGACGCGCATACGCATTCGCCGGTTCGTCGTAGCCGACGACCCGGGCACGGTCACCCTTCTTGAGTTCAGAGAGACGCACCATCCCTGCATGATGTCCGCAGTAGGGCGCGATTTAATTAGAAATGGTTCTCATTTGCAATGAGGGGATGCCGAAGGAGAACCGCGTTCAGGTCAGGACTTTCGCTTACGCACGTACAGGACGAGTTCGTGATCGACGAGTTCATAGCCCTGTTCGGCGGCGATTTCCCGCTGGAGCGTTTCGATGCGGTCGCTCACGAACTCCGTCACTCGTCCCGTATCGACATCCACCATGTGGTCGTGGTGGTCGTGTTTCGACACTTCATAAACGGCGCGGCCGTCGTCGAAGTTGTGGCGTTCGACGATGCCGGCGTCTACGAACTGAGTGAGCACGCGATACACGGTGGCAAGGCCCACCGAGTCTTCGCCCCCGATGAGATGCCGGTACACGTCTTCCGCACTGAGGTGATGCGGTTCGGCCTGCTCGAGGATCTCGAGCACGCGCAGACGCGGCGTGGTGACCTTCAATCCGGCTTTGGTGAGTTCGGAACGTGCCACGGATGTCTGCTTTTTGGAACGGGAGTGGAACCTTAGCAGTTGGATTTTGTGCTGCCTAGCCGCGAATCGGACAGGCCGCATCGTATTGCGTGGGCCTATCGAACAGGGTATCCCTGACGCCTCGTGTCATCTGCATCTCGAGGTATTCCCATGATCGATCGCGATCTCGACATTCAAACCACCGACGGTCTGATGAACACGTTCATCACCTATCCGGAGGAGGGCGGGCCGTTCCCGGTCGTGATCTTCTACATGGACGCGCCGGGCAAGCGCGAAGAACTGCATGCGATGGCGCGCCGCCTCGGCACTGCCGGGTACTACGTGGTGCTGCCGAATCTCTATTACCGAACCGAACGCAACTTCGTCATCGACGCGAGCGACGCGAGCCGTGCGCACATGTTCGAGCTGATGAACTCGATCAACAGCCGTCTCGTGAATGAAGACACGCAGGCAATTCTCGATTTTCTCGATGGAGAGGAGCTTGCGAGTTCGGGACCGATCGGTTGCGTCGGGTACTGTATGAGCGGTCCGTTCGTCGTGTCGGCCGCCGCCGCATTCGCTCCGCGTATGGCGGCGGCAGCATCGTTCTACGGCGTGCGTCTGTGTACGGACGCGCCCGATTCACCGCATCGAACGGCCGACAAGATCACCGGAGAACTCTACGTTGCGTGTGCAGAAACCGATGTGTGGGCGCCGCCCGAAATGATTGCCGCGTTTTCGGAGCACCTCGCGAAAACGAAAGTCCGCCATCGCATCGAGTGGTATGCGGGTACGCATCATGGATTCGCGTTTCCGCAGCGGCAGGGTGCCTACAACGAGCGCGCCGCAGAACGACATTGGGAACGTATCAACGCCTTGTTCGCACGCAATCTCAAGCGGACGTCAACGCACTGATCTCCTGATCGCCGAGTCCGGCATGACGCGCCGCGTCGACGATGCCGGCCCACGAGTTGTCGTCGACGTCGATACCGGTGCGATCGCGCGCGGCGAGCGTCTCGCGTTCCGGATCGCCCGGCACACGTACCTTGTCGAAGCCGCGCGCCGGCGTGGTTGCGTGGATGTAGTCGACCATCGCCAGCACTTCTTCCTGAAACCCGCCGCGATTGCCGAAGGCGGCGGGGTCGATGACCACCATCAGCATGTGATTGACGATCGTGCCGACGCGCTCGCGCGCCGGTTGTGCGGTCCACTCGCCGGCCAGCGCGCCGCCTAGCAATTCACACATCAACGCGAGCCCATAGCCCTTGTGTTTGCCGAACGGGCCGAGCGCCCCGAACGGTTCCTTGAACATGACACTGGGATCGTTGGTGGGTTCGCCTTGCGAATCGACCAGCGCGCCGTCTTCAATCGGGGTGCCCTTGAAGTGCGCGACTCGTACCTTGCCTAACGCGATCGCGCTCGTCGCCATGTCGAGCACCACCGGTTCGTCGCCATCGCGAGGGACCACGCAGCAGAACGGATTCGTGGTCATACGCCGTTCACGGCCGCCCCACGGCGAGACCTGCGGTTCGTGTCCGACTACGTTGACGAAGTGAACCGATACCAAACCCGCGCGTCCACAGCGCTCGCCGTATGCGCCGATGCGACCGAGGTGATGAGCGTTGCGCAGTCCAACGGCAACGACTCCCGTGCTCTTCACGCGTTCGATTGCGTAGTCCGTTGCTTCGCGCCCGACCACCTGTCCGAAGCCGAACTTGCCATCGACGAGCAGCACGGCGCCGTTGTCGCGAACCACCTCCGCGTGTGTGTTTGCGGCGAGATGCCCGACGCGGATGTTGCGCACGTACGCGGGAATCATGCCCACGCCGTGTGAGTCGTGCCCCTTCAGATTCGCCTCGACGAGATGCTGCGCCACTTCGTCTGCAACGCTCTGTGTTGCGCCGGCGCGCGTGAAGATCGTTGCGACGAAATGCCGTAGCGGCGCGGGTTTTATCAGCATGTCGTGCGGTCCTCGGTGACGGTCGTTCGTAGTGTTGCCGTTTGTAGATCGCTATGACAAGGTGCCCCGAAGGCGTTGGGAATACTCGGGGGAGTGATGCACGCGCTTGCTAAAGGCTACGGTCTCATCGAAGGGCCGGTGTGGGATCCGCGCCGCGGTCTGTGGTTCAGCGACGTTCTGTTCGGCGGTGTGTTTGCGTTGTCGCGCGACGGGCAAGTCAGCAGCGTGTTCGAGCATCGGCGCGGTATCGGCGGAATGGCACTGCATGTAGCGGGTGGTCTCGTCGTCAGCGGGCGCAACATCTCCTATAAGGGCTTTGACGGCGGCGCCACAGTGACGCTGTTGGATTCCGATCCCGATCACGGCAATGTCGGCTACAACGACATCACCACCGACGCTAAGGGGCGCATTTACGCAGGCTCGCTGGGCGCGAGCCCTGTGTTTGCCGATGGCCGCACACCGCAGGCCGGCAATCTCTATCTGATAGATCTCGACGGCACTTCCCGAATGGTCGGCCGCGACGTGCAGCTGACGAATGGACTCGGTTTTTCGCCTGATGGACGCACGCTGTATCACTCCGACAGCCGCCGCAGCAGCGTGTTCTGTTACAGCGTGTCCGCCGACGGATCGCTCGGTGAGAAGCGTTTGTTCGCCCGAGCGGAGAAGGGCGTTCCTGACGGACTTGTCGTATCGGTGGATGGGCGCGTGTGGGTTGCACTGGCCGGCGAAGGCCATGGGGTCGGGGTGTTCACGCCCGACGGCAAGGTCGACAGCTTCGTCGAGATTCCGCAGCCGATGTGCACGAGTGTCTGCTTCGGCGGCGACGATCTGAAAGATCTGTACATCGTGTCCGGCTCGGAAGGTACCGGTTCCGATCGCGGCGGTGCGGTCTATCGACATCGCTGTGACGTGGCAGGTTTGCCGGTGGCGCTGGCTCGGGTCGCGATTCCCTCTGTCTGAAACAGATATCGGCCTGACTACATCGTTGAGGGGATTCCAATGAGCAAGATCGAAACGGGTACGGAGCATTTGCTCGCCACCGAAACCGACGGCGTAGCGGTGCTTACCATGAATCGACCCGAGCGGCGCAACGCGCTGTCCGGCGAAATGCTCGACGGCATGGCGCGCGCACTCGATTACACAGAACGCGCGGCGAGCGTGCGTTGCGTCGTATTGACCGGTGCAGGAGGCGGGTTCTGTGCGGGCGGCGACGTTAAAGGAATGGCGGAAGGTGGATCGGGCGGCGGCCCCACGCTCGACGAACGTATTCATACGCAACGTCTTTCACAACGAAACACGGCGGGCCGCATCTATCTGATGCCGAAACCGGTGATTGCCATGTTGCCCGGGCCCGCGGCGGGCGCGGGGCTTTCGTTGGCGCTCGCGTGCGACATGCGCGTGATGGCGGACAGCGCCGTAATCACCACCGCGTTCGCCCGCGTCGGATTCAGCGGCGACTACGGTGGCACGTTCTTTCTGTCGCAGTTGGTCGGCAGCGGCAAAGCGCGCGAGTTGTACTACCTGTCCGAACGGCTCGACTCGGCCGAGTGTTTGCGGCTCGGCATCGCCAATCGGGTGGTACCCGCGGCGGACCTTGAACGCACGACGCTCGAGATCGCCCGTCGCATTGCTACCGGTCCGACCGTTGCGTATCGCTACATGAAGGAGAACTTCAATCGGGCGAACGGCGGCGACGTGATCGAGTGTCTCGACCTCGAGGCGACGCACCATGTGCACAGCGGCTTGACACAGGACCATCGCGAAGCCGCCAAG
>CAZLDA010000363.1:0-4790 GCA_964557875.1 uncultured Pseudomonadales bacterium
GCTTCCCGGGATCGGCGAGCGCTTCGGCCGCTTCTGCCACCCGATACGCGTGCAGCATCTGGTTGAAGTTGCGGTAGCCGAGCTTCGCGTTGATGAGCCGTCGCAGCCGGTATTCGGGGATCGAAAGCTGTGCAGCGAGCGACGCGATGCTGAGCCCCGGTTCCTGATAAACCCGCCGCGCCATCGCGGCGGTGAATGCGGCGTAGTCGAGATCGAGCGTGGGTTCGATCTCATCGGGCACCTGCTTGCCCGAAAGCGCCGCCGGCATGCTGGTCGTCGGGCTCCAGAGCCACACGATGAACGCGGTTTGCAGCACCAGCAGAACGGCCGTGTAACCCTGCGCGACGTAGAACATCAGGATGTCGTCGTTCGGTATCACCACTCGGGTGAGCAGCGTCTGAGAGAGGATGTTGAATCCGAACACCGCCGTCACCAGCATGCGCAGGAAGCGGCGCATCTCGACCAGATCGGCGCGCCAGTCCTTCACCGTCCAATACAGCGCGAATCCGACGAACACGCTCTGCAGCAGCGCCGGCAGCGTTTCGAAGATCAGGTACAGCGCGAGGTTCGAGTCGGTGTCGGTCACCCCCACGCTTAGCGGATGCGTGGTGATGCCGAGCAGAAAGGGCACCAGGTCTTCGAGTGCGGTCTCGAGCATGAACAGCGCCGTCAGCACGCGCGGGAAGCGCGTGCCCGGTTCCTGAAACAGAAAGAAGCAGAGGTACATGAACACGCCGGCCGTGGTGTTCATCATGACCTGCGGGACGATCAGCCACGGGCCCTGCAGATCGAAGCGATACGGTTCGGGAATCCAGCCGCTGAAGATCGCGCGCTGAAACGCGATGAACACGGCCGCGTTCAGCAGCGTCAACGCGGCCAGCCGCGCTGTCAGGCTGCGCGGCTGCGACGTCAGCAGCCCTCCGGCGAGCAACAGCGCCGAGAACATCGTCAGGCAATCGACTATGAAGAAGACGGCGTGAAGGCTCATTGCATCGTCAGCGGGGAAGCAGCGGCACTCTACACGTCAGGTACCACACGCGTCGCGATCCGTCGGGCTCAGAACGGCCGTTCGACGCCGAGCATGACCTGGTTGTCGGTGTATTCGTATTCGCTGAACTTCGACGAGTTGTTCGAGTAGGCGAATTCCCCGAACACGTTCCAGGAATCCCAGGGGTGATACGTCAGGCGTAGTGCGGCAGCGACGCGGTCGTCGTCGCGTGCGGCTTTGACGAGGGCACCGCTCGAATCGATCTCGACGTTGTCGTCGGCGTAGCGGCTGAGCTCGTATGTCGCGCGCAATTCCAGTTCGAGAGCGTCCGTGAAAGTGTGAGTCGCCGCTGCGTGGAATCGGTGCCAGATGGGCGAGTAGCTGAAGAACTCCGTTGGCGTGGTGGAATCCCGGCGATCGTTCCATTCGAACTCGTAGGCGGCGCGCAGTGAGTAGCCGCCGATGCGCCGGTCGATCTGAATGCTGGTTCGATTCTGCCAACCGGTGAGGTAGCTGTAGTGATCCGCGCCCTCTACGTACGTCACGTCGTTGCGTGCCCGCACGCGGTACGCACCGACAGGTCGCAGGAATTGCACGCGTGACGTTGCGGACGCCGTGTACGCATCGCCCCCGACGAATTGCGCGTTGGCGCGGCCCCCGAATTGCCATTGTGCGGTGGGCGTCATGGTGTTGTAGGTCATGCCGAGCGTCGCCGATCCGTAGTCGAAGTCGTTCAGGTCGCTGTAACCGCGATAGTAGGCAACCGCATCCGCACGCCAGCCACGCTCCGCATTGCCCTGCACGAAGCGGCTTGCGCTCGCGAAGGCCTCGGCGAAATAGTCGGCTTCGTTGCTGACGTCTACGAGCGCCTGATCGTTCAGCAGTACCACGTTGTCGTCGTAACCGGCGCCGAGGGACACCAGTCCGAACCAGTCTTCAACATCGTGGTCCGCTTCCGGTTGGCTAATCTTGCGCGCCGCGAGCTCCTTGAGCTTGTCGGATTGCGCGGCGTCGTACGCGACGCGGTAATGTTGTTGGGCCCTGTCGACGTTGCCCACCTTGTCTTCGATGAGACCGAGGTTGTATTGCGCCAACGCACCCCATTTCGGATCCTTCGCGATGGCTTCGAACGAACGCCGTGCGGCAGAGTAGTCACCGAGTTTGAATTCGGCCGAACCCAGGTTGTAGAACAGCGTCGGTTCGCGTCCGCCGGCATCGTACACACGCACGAAAAGCTGCCGGGCTTCTTCGTAACGTCCTTGCTTGAAGGCATCGATACCCAGCCGGTAGTCGTCGCTGCTTGCACACCAGGAGTGCACGCTGCATAGCAGGAGCGCGGCACAAAGTACGCGGCAGTTTGTTCGCGAAGTAGTCAGTCGCACGGTTACTGGAAGATGTTTGCCAGCACCTCGGCGACGACTTGCGTCGCGACCTGAACCAGCACGAGATCGGTGCCGCAACGCTTCCATTCGTAGTCGGGGTACGTCGGCAACCGTTGAATGAATTCGGCGCGAGGTGTTTTTTTGGCGATCCCCGGAGGCAACGGTTTGCCGCGTGCCAGATTCTTGGCGATTCCCGACGGCAGTGCCTTGTAGCCCGTGTAGTGCTGCTCGATGGCGATGCGGCGGATGTCGTCGTAACGGAGCTCTGGACGGATCAGAGTGGCGCTCGGCTCATCCGAGATTTGTTGTGACGACCCTTTATCGGGTTTGCCTTTACCGTCGGGCGGTGCCGCAGAGGCATCGTGGGCAACCACGAAACCGAGCGCGGAGCCGAACAGAATCGATATCGTGGCGTTCGGAACGCGAGCGCTGATCAATGCATGACCTCCTGCGCGATGATGGGTGGCGAGTGGGCACTTGTAACATCTCACGCCAGGCATTGCGATCCGGTTCACACTTTTGCGACTCACAGGGGAACCCTTCCGCCGTGGCCATCGTGTGACGCTGTAATGGCGCGTGTTCCGTTCATCGATCTGCCGCAGGCTCGATCCAAGCGATTCGAAGAGTTGGTGCGCCCGCACGTTCTCGCGCTGTATCGGTTTTCGCACCGATTGCTCAGAAACCGTCCCGATGCGGAAGATCTGGTCCAGGACGTTCTCGCGAAACTCTACCCGCGTACTAACGAAATGGCGCAGGTGCGCGATCTAAGACCATGGCTGATGCGGGTCGTCTACCACCAATTCGTCGACCTGATGCGGCGGCGCAGCCGGACTCCCTCGACGGTGTCGGAACTGAGCCATCTGGAAATCGCGGACCCGGCGCAGGAACCCGAACAGCGTGCAGGCGCGATGCAACTGTCGGATCGGGTGCAGTGGGCAGTGGGCCGGTTGCGCCGCGATCAGCAACTGCTGGTGGGGCTGCATCTGATGGACGGCTTCACGCTGGAAGAAGTGGCGCAGATGCTGGACGTGCCGCTGGGAACGATGAAGTCGCGCCTGCACAGGACGCGAGCCCAGTTGAAAAAACTCCTCGAACTGGAACCTTTCCCCGCGTCGGAGCGTGTGAGTGACCATGAAATGTGAACAAGCCAGAGCCTCGATTCGAGCGTCGGTCGATAGCGATGGCCCGCTCGACGCACGAACGCAGGCGCATCTGGCGATCTGCGATGACTGCAGTGAGGACCTCGGCGACTGGCGGCTGGACCGCGCGTTGAGCCTGCAGCCTGCGGAAGTTCCGGACGAGGACTTCGTCGATCGCGCCATTGCACATGCCATCCACGAAAACTCGGTCGCGCGTAAACGGCGAATGGCGATTGCCGCGTCGATAGGCGCCATGGCCATCACGTTCGGTCTGATGTTCGGCGGCGTGGATCATCCGCCGAGCCGGGTTTCGTCCGTCGCGCAGGTCACGTTGACCGCGCATGAAGGCAAGACCGTGCGCCTGGTCATCGATAGTCCCGCGGAGCAGAACGCGGCAACCGTGATCATCCAGTTGGCCGACAACCTGGAGCTCGCGGGTTTTCCGAACGAACGCAGGATCGAGTGGCGCACCGATCTCTCCGAAGGGAAGAACCTGCTCGCACTGCCGCTGACCCTGATGGATGAAGCGGAAAGTCATTTCGACGTCGCATTGTGGTACGGGCAGACGAAGCAAGACGTACGCGTTGCCGTATACCCGGCGGCGAACAGTTCCGAAGCCAAACGTGCTGAAGCGTAGCGAGAGGTCATGATGACATCGAGATCGATCTTTCTTTGCCTGAGTCTCGCCTTGTTTGCGTCGTCGATGGCGCGCGCCGACTCGGGAGACGAAGCGACCATCACGGTCGTCGATGAAGGTGCCACGCCCGACGATGTCGTAAAGGTGATCGATCTGCCCGATCGCGCGGCGTCGAACGCATCGAAGACGGTGGGTGCGGGCGCAATCAGCAACGGAAGGGACAAATCTGCCGAGTCCGGCCGGGAATTCGGTCAGCAGGTGAGTGAAGATGCGCGCAGCATGGATTTGAAGGATCTGGCGCGCGACGAGGCGAAGCAGCAGGGAAAGGGCAATTCGCGCAATGACGACCCTGGCGGCAACCGCCACGGTCCGCCGCAGTAACAGATTTACTCAAGGAGTTTCTCATGAGCAGTACCAGATGGTTGTTTGCGCTTTTGTTGTCGTCGCTGGTGGCGTGCGGTGGCGGCAGCGGCGGTTCGTCGACGCCGGTCCCCGGCGCACAGACGGGCACCGTCACCATTACGATGGCCGACGGTCCGATCGACGGTTATTCGAAGGTCATCATGGTGATCAGCGAAATCCGCTTCCTGTCGGACGGCGGCCAGGACGTGCTGGTGCTCGACGAGCCGAAGCAGATCGACTTT
>CAZLDA010000364.1:0-4785 GCA_964557875.1 uncultured Pseudomonadales bacterium
GTCATCAGCCCGTACGTCCCCAGGTAGAACAGGAGCGCGCTGACGCCGCCGACCGCACTCGAGAGCGGTCAACAGCAGAACGACGACGACGGTAACGCCGTGCAGTTGATGACACTGCACACGGCGAAAGGCCTCGAATTCCCGATCGTGTTCATGACCGGGATGGAAGAAGGCCTGTTTCCGTCTCGAATGTCCGGAGACGAACCTGGGCGCATGGAGGAAGAGCGGCGGCTTTGCTACGTCGGGATTACGCGCGCGATGCGTCAGCTCACGTTCACATTCGCCGAGACGCGTCGCCTGCACGGCACCGACTCATACAACCGACCGTCGCGTTTCATCGCGGAAATTCCGCGCGCGCTGCTGCAGGAAGTCCGCATGCGCGGCGCCGTGGCGCGGCCTTACGAATCACGCAGCAGCAATAGCTACAGCGGTAGCAACAGCAGCAGTTCCACCGTGAAACGAATCCCGGCCGACGACGGCGTGCTCCGAATCGGCCAACGTGTGTCGCACGGCAAGTTTGGCGAAGGTGTCGTGTTGCAAGCCGAAGGTCACGATGACCGCGCGCGCGTGCAGGTGAATTTCGCGCGCGATGGTGCGAAGTGGCTGATGCTCGCCTACGCGAAGCTGCAGCCGCTCGACTGAACGAGCCAACGGAGGGGGCGGAGAATGGAGCTCAAAGCCACGCGTTATGCGGTCGACGGTGGTATCGCCACGATCACGTTGCATCGACCTGAACGCATGAACGCGTGGACTGGCCGCATGCACACCGAGTATCGCCATTGCCTGAGCCTCGCTGAGCAAGACGCGACGGTGCGCGCGATTGTCGTAACCGGCGCTGGTCGCGGTTTCTGCGTCGGCGGCGATGCCGAGGCGCTGCGAGGTCACGTGGATAAAGGCGCCTACGATCCGGGCACGCCGCCAGCGCTCGCGCGACCCGGTTACGGAACGGCGCCAGAGTTCGACGCGAGCTTTGCGTTTCATTTCGGCTTATCGAAACCGGTGATCGCTGCGATCAACGGACCGGCCGCCGGCGTAGGTCTAGCGCTCGCGTGTTTCGCTGATCTGCGTTTTGCGGCAGCGGGAATCAAGATGACGACGGCGCACGGCAAGCTCAACCTTCCGGCCGAATACGGACTTTCATGGTTGTTGCCGAGAATGATCGGGTTGACGCGCGCGAACGAACTGTTGCTGACGAGCAGACCGTTCCTTTCTGAAGAAGCTCTCGCGTTCGGACTACTGAACGGCGTTTATGCGGCGGAAGATCTGCTAACCGAAACATACGCGTTCACACGCAACATGGTTGCGACCGTCTCTCCAAACTCGCTGCGCCAAACGCGCTGGCAGGTGTACCGCGATCTTCATCGCGATGTCGGAACCTCGGTGCGCGATTCGGAGGTACTGCTCAACGCGATGATGCGTGAGCCCGACTATGCGGAAGGGGTGGCCGCCTTCACCGAGAAGCGCAAGCCGACGTGGCATCGCCCCAACGAATGAAATGAGCCGCCAGCTTATGCGGGTCTGAAACTATCCGCGCGGGCGAGGTGCCATTCGCTGGTCCATTCCGGCCCGGCTCGGTTCTCCAGCAGTTGCCCTGGCGCCAACCATTCGTACGCGCGATCGAGTGTGGCGACCGCGCGCGACGACGTGCGCCGGTTGATGTGTTGTGGCCGCAGGTCCGATGGATGATCGAGACCGGCTGCCGCGACCAACTCCATCAATGCCGCGACCGTGTGTCGATGAAAGTTTGCGACCCGCGATGCCTTGTCGCCGACGTCGAGTGCACGCTGGCGCAAGGGGTCCTGGGTGGCGATGCCCACGGGACAGTGATTCGTGTGGCAATGCTGCGATTGAAGACACCCGAGCGCGAACATGAAGCCGCGCGCCGAGTTGCACCAGTCGGCGCCCATTGCCATCGCAACTGCGATGTCGAATCCCGAAATGATCTTGCCGCTCACGCCGATCTTGAGATGCTCACGTAGACCAGTACCAACGAGGGCGTTCTGTGCGAACCACAGCGCGTCGCGTCGCGGCATGCCGACGTGATCGGAGAACTCGACCGGAGCCGCGCCGGTACCGCCTTCCTTTCCGTCGATCACGATGAAGTCGGGATAGATGCCCGTCTCGAGCATCGCTTTGCAGATGCCGAGGAACTCCCATTTGTGTCCGATGCACAACTTGAATCCGGCCGGCTTGCCGCCACTGAGATCGCGCAATCGCGCAACGAACTCCAGCAAGCCGCGCGGCGAATCGAACTCCTTGTGGTAGGGCGGTGACTCGCAGTCTTCACCCTCAGGCACGCCGCGTACACGAGCGATTTCCGGTGTGACTTTCGCGCCGGGCAGCAGGCCGCCGTGGCCAGGCTTCGCGCCCTGTGACAGTTTGATCTCGACCATGCGCACTACATCTGCGCTGGCGCGGTCTTTGAACTTCGCCGGATCGAATCGGCCGTTTGCGTCTCTGCAACCGAAGTAGCCGGTACCGATCTCCCAGATGATGTCGCCGCCGCCTTCGAGGTGGTAATCGCTGAGTCCGCCTTCCCCGGTGTCGTGCGCAAAGTTGTCGAGCTTCGCGCCGCGATTCAACGCGCGTATCGCAGCCGCGCTCAGCGAACCAAAACTCATCGCGGAGATGTTCAGCACCGACGACGAATACGGGCGCGCGCATTGCGTGTTGCCAAGCAACGTGCGGAACGGCTCGACGCCTTTCGGTCGCGGTGCAATCGAGTGATTGATCCATTCATAGCCGACGTCGGTGACGCGGCGCTCGGTGCCGAACGGCATCGTATCGACCGCATTCTTCGCACGCTGATACACGAGTGAGCGTTGCTCGCGATCGAACGGCGTGCCGTCCGTGTCGCTCTCGATGAAGTACTGGCGGATCTGTGTGCGCATTTCTTCCGCGATGTTGCGGAAATGTCCGGTGAGCGGATAGTTCCGATAGAGGCTGTGCTTGCGCTGCAGTAGATCCCAGCTACCGAGGAGCACCAGCGCCAACAGGAATATCGAGGGCCACCACGGCAGCCCAGCCATTACGGCGGATGTCGTCGACAGCCAAAGAACGATGACGATGATGAACGGTAAATGGCGGCGCATCATGCTCCTCCGAGCGAAGACAACCGGAACTGAAACTCGAGCTCAATGACGGTTCCGGCGAAAAGCGCGAATCCAACCCAAACATTGTTGCGGAACGCGGCGAAGCAGTGCGCCGGTTTGCGATCGCGGATGAGGCGTTGCTGGTGAACGAACAACGCGGCGGCGACAGCAATGCCGAGGAAGTAGCCGATGCCGAACTGCATTCGCAGGCCCAGTAGCACGAGTGTGACGATCGTCGACGCTTGCAGTGCGGCGACCATTGCGCGATCGGCGTTGCCGAACAGGATGGCAGTCGACTTGATGCCCACGCGCAGGTCGTCGTCGCGATCGACCATTGCGTAAAGCGTGTCGTACGAGACGATCCAGAGAAGGCTCGCGATGAACATCAACCAAGCAGGATCGCCAAGACCGGCGCCTGTGGCGGCGAATGCCATCACGATGCCCCAGCTGAACGCGGCGCCTAGGACGAGTTGTGGAAGATAGGTCCACCGCTTCATGAACGGATACAACGTTGCGATGGCAGCGCCGCCAACTGCGAGTCGCTGAGTGAACTCGCTGAGGAAGAACACGAGAACGAGCGCGATCGCAAGCAACAGCGCGAAGAGCGTAAGCGCCTCCCATTCACTGATCTGCTTGCGAGCGAGAGGGCGGTCGCGCGTGCGCGCGACGTGCGCATCGAGATCGCGGTCTGCGTAGTCATTGATCACACATCCCGCGGCGCGCATCACCACCGTGCCGAGCGTGAAGATGACCACGAGCTCGAGTGACGGATGTCCATCCGCGGCGATCCAAAGTGCTGCGAGCGTTGGCCATAAGAGCAGCAAAGTCCCAACTGGCCGGTCGAAGCGCATGAGGCGCATGTAGAGCGAGAAGCGGTGGGTCAGAGTGGTCACGCAGGTCACTCGCGTCGAGCGCAGCAGAGTCTACCGTGTTGCCAGTTCGACGACACAACGCGGGTACTGCTCGAGAGGATTGCAAATGGGCCGTGCGACGCGGCCACCGATTTGCTATTTCGTAGTGTCGCAAGTAGCGTACGCCGCCTCGAAATGGCGCGGTTGAGAGCGCACGCAGATGCGGAAATGGCAGTGTATCGTTTGCGGCTGGATCTACGACGAGGCCGAGGGTTACCAGGACGAAGGCATCGCTCCGGGAACGCCGTGGGACAAGGTTCCCGACGATTTCGTCTGCCCCGAATGCGGTGTCAGTAAAGAAGACTTCGAGATGATCGAGGTCGGCTGATCCGTTCAACACGTCGCCGCCCGCGCCATTCCATCCAGTTGATCCGCCGACTCGGCGATCACCTCCAACACCTTGTCGATGGCGCTCTGCTCCAGGTTCAGCGCCGCACGTAACGAAGCGTCCACCGGACCCTTCGGCAGATCCGACAGATCCCGCGTTGCCAGCACTTGATGAGTCAATCGCAGAAGGTTGACGTACGTGGCGTTCGGGCCATTGTGATCGGCGACGTATTGATAGCGCACTGCGTCCGAGGCCGCCTTCGGGACAGACCAACTCTCGAGCAACGCGCTCGCGAACAACTCTCGCGGTACGCCGAGCACATGTTGATCGACATACGTGTGCGGCAGATGTCGGTTCGCTTCCTGCTCGCGGCAAATGGAGGCATAGAACGGCGGGAACACATGGCCGATGACGAGTGTTCCGAAGTTCGCGAGCAAACCCGCGAGGTAGCAAT
>CAZLDA010000365.1:0-4783 GCA_964557875.1 uncultured Pseudomonadales bacterium
TTGTTCGAGCGCGTCTTGTAACCTTTCGTCTTCGTGCCCCACGGCGACACCGGGTGACGACCCGCCGACGTCTTGCCTTCGCCGCCGCCGTGCGGGTGGTCGACCGGGTTCATTGCAACGCCGCGTACCGTCGGACGAATACCGCGCCAGCGACGCGCACCGGCTTTGCCGTAAGAGCGCAGGCTGTGTTCACTGTTACCAACTTCGCCGAGCGTTGCACGACATTCGATCAACACACGGCGCATTTCGCCCGAACGCAAGCGCAACGTCGCATACGCGCCTTCGCGCGCAACCAATTGTGCTGAGCCGCCTGCGCTACGCGCTATCTGAGCGCCTTTGCCTGCTTTCAACTCGACGCAGTGAACGACACTGCCGAGGGGCACGTTGCGCAGCTGCATCGCATTGCCGGCACGAATCGGCGCCGTCGAGCCCGACATCAACTGATCGCCCGCGCTGACGCCACGCGGTGCGACGATGTAACGGCGTTCGCCATCGCGATACTTCAGCAGCGCGATGTTCGCGGTGCGGTTCGGGTCGTACTCGATACGCTCGACCGTCGCGGGAATGCCATCTTTGTCGCGCTTGAAATCGATCAATCGATAGTGCTGCTTGTGACCGCCGCCCTGATGGCGCGTGGTAATGCGACCCGCGTTGTTGCGCCCACCCTTCTTGTTCTGGCTTTCCACCAGGGGCCAATACGGTTCGCCTTTGTGCAGCTCCGGATTGACGACCTTGATGACGAAGCGTCGTCCGGGCGAAGTGGGTTTGGTTTTGACTACTGCCATCGCTGTTCCTTATTCCGACGCCGTCAGATCGATGGTCTGGCCAGGCGCGAGCCGCACGTAGGCTTTCTTCCAATGGTTCTTGCGCGACACGCCGCGCTGAGTCCGCTTCTCTTTGCCGCGCACGTTCAGGGTCGACACGTTTGCGACGCTGACGGAGAAGATCGATTCGATAGCGGCTTTGATCTGCGGCTTCGTTGCGTCGCGCGCCACCTTGAATGCGTACTGGTTCGACTTGTCGGTCAGCGTCGCGACCTTCTCTGAAAAGTGCGGCGCGAGCAGAATCGTGAAGTGACGTTCGGTGGTCATGCCAACACCTCTTCGAAGCGTTTGAGTGCCGCCACCGTGATCAACACGCGCTCATGGCTCAGCAGCGCAACCGGATCGAGTGCGGCGACATCGCACACATCGACGTTCTTCAGATTGCGAGCCGACAGATACAGGTTGGTGTCGACGTCTTCGGTGACGATCAACACGTTGCTGAGTTCGAGGGCTTTGAGTTTTGCGAGGAGGGCTTGGGTCTTCGGGGCATCGACGGAGAAGGTGTCGACGGCAATCAGGCGGTCTTGGCGGATCAACTCGGAAGCGATACAGCGCAGGGCCCCCTGATACATCTTTCGATTCACCTTCTGCGAATGGTCCTGCGGACGCGCCGCGAAGATGATGCCGCCGCTACGCCACAGCGGGCTGCGGCTGCTACCCGCGCGCGCGCGGCCGCTACCCTTTTGTTTCCAAGGCTTCTTGCCGCCGCCGCTCACTTCCGCGCGAGTCAATTGCTTGCGCGTGCCCTGGCGGGCGCCATTGAGATACGCAACCACCACCTGATGGACGAGCGACTCGTTGAACTCGCGCCCGAACGCAGCTTCGGAGATTTCCACCTTGCCGCCGCCGGGTGCTGCCAAGTTCAGATTCATACCGACTATTCCTCCAACATCCGCGAGCCGCTCAGCCCTTTACGGCCGGGCGGATGTACACATCGCCGCCTGCCGAACCCGGCACCGCGCCACGGACCAGCAGCAGGCTGCGTTCCGTATCGACGCGTACAACGACGAGGTTCTGCTCGGTCACCTGCCGATTGCCCATGTGTCCCGACATCTTCTTGCCCTTGAACACACGGCCGGGCGACTGGTTCTGACCGATCGAACCCGGCACGCGGTGCGACACCGAGTTACCGTGCGTCGCATCCTGACCGGCAAAGTTCCAGCGCTTGATCGTGCCTGCGAAGCCTTTGCCCTTCGAAACGCCCGAGATATCGACCTTCTGACCCGCCTCGAACTGATCGACGCCGAGCGTCGCACCCGGCGCCAGTTCGGCGGCCGCAGAGTCGTTCTCGAGCCGGAATTCCCAGGTACCACGACCCGCGAGGCTGCCCGCCTTCGCGAAGTGGCCGGCCATCGCTTTCGTAACGCGCTGCGCTTTACGCGCACCCGTGGTGACCTGCACCGCGGTATAGCCGTCACGCTCTTCGGTTTTCACCTGGGTGATGCGGTTCGGATCCACCTCGATTACCGTCACCGGAATCGATACGCCTTCCGGCGTGAAAATCCGCGTCATCCCGCTTTTTCTGCCCACCAAGCCAATGGCCACGGCATCCCTCATTAAGTTCAGTTCGACCGGTTTCGACAAACCTGCGTAACGCGGCCACATGTAGAAACCGTTTGCCAGCTCTCTTCAGCGAAAGCTCGCAAACGGTTACTGCCCAATCCGTGATCCCCTATCGGGACCCTGGTGCACCTCCTCGTCCGTGTCGTCCATCGAGACCGACGTGCGCCCCCTCAGGCGCCGCGAGGAAGTTCTAGTTCAAGCTGATCTGGACCTCTACTCCCGCCGCCAGATCGAGCTTCATCAGCGCATCCACTGTCTTTTCGGTCGGTTCGACGATGTCGAGCAGACGCTTGTGGGTGCGAATCTCGTATTGGTCCCGCGCGTCCTTATTGACGTGCGGCGACACCAGAATGGTGAAACGTTCTTTGCGTGTCGGCAGCGGAATCGGCCCACGCACGAGCGCACCGGTTCTCTTCGCCGTGTCGACGATTTCCTGTGTCGACACGTCGATCAAACGGTGATCGAAGGCCTTCAATCGAATGCGGATCCGCTGGTTCTGCACGTCTTGTTGACTCCAACCCTTTGTTTTAGGGGAAAAAAGAGCCGCCCCTGGAAAAAGGAGGCGGCATTCTAATGAGCGGTCCCACGCCTGTCAAACAGTGCGTGGGCTGCGCTTCTTCTTTTTTGCTGATCGCCCCTCGATCGCCGCCTGCTAACGACCGAACTCGGCCGCGCCAGCGGGTCGACAGGCTGCTTCTTTGAAGAGCCTATTTGATGATTTTGACGACGACGCCGGCGCCGACGGTACGACCGCCCTCGCGGAACGAGAAGCGCAAGCCCTCGTCCATCGCAATCGGGTTGATCAACGTCACCGTCATGTTCACCTTGTCGCCCGGCATCACCATCTCAACGTCCGCCGGCAATTCCACACTGCCCGTCACATCCGTCGTGCGGAAGAAGAACTGCGGCCGATATCCTTTGAAGAACGGCGTGTGTCGGCCACCTTCGTCTTTCGACAGCACATACACTTCCGCCTCGAACGTCGTGTGCGGCGTGATCGAACCCGGCTTCGCAAGAACCTGACCGCGCTCTACTTCTTCACGCTTCGTACCGCGCAAGAGCACTCCAACGTTCTCGCCCGCACGACCTTCGTCGAGCAGCTTTCTGAACATCTCCACACCCGTACACGTCGTACGCGTGGTGTCCTTGATGCCGACAATCTCGACTTCTTCACCGACCTTGATCACGCCACGGTCGACTCGACCCGTCACCACCGTGCCGCGACCCGAGATCGAGAACACGTCTTCGATCGGCATCAGGAACGGCAGATCCACCGCACGCTCCGGCTCCGGAATGTACTCATCCAGCGTCTCAACCAGCTTCTTCACGCTGCCGACACCCATGTCGGTCGCTTCACCTTCCAGTGCCTTCAACGCACTGCCAATGATGATCGGCGTGTCGTCACCCGGGAATTCATACCGGTCCAAGAGCTCACGCACTTCCATCTCGACCAGCTCGAGCAGCTCTGCATCGTCCACCATGTCCGCTTTGTTCAGGAACACGATAATCCGTGGCACACCCACCTGGCGTGACAGCAGAATGTGTTCGCGCGTTTGCGGCATCGGGCCGTCTGCCGCCGATACCACCAGAATCGCCCCATCCATCTGCGCCGCACCCGTGATCATGTTCTTCACATAGTCCGCGTGTCCGGGGCAGTCAACGTGCGCGTAGTGGCGCTTCGGCGACTCGTACTCCACGTGCGACGTATTGATCGTAATCCCTCGCTCCCGTTCTTCCGGGGCGTTGTCAATCTGATCAAACGCCTTGATCTCCCCCTTACCCCATGTCTCCGCACACACCTTCGTCAACGCCGCCGTCAACGTCGTCTTACCATGGTCTACATGACCAATCGTCCCCACATTCACGTGCGGCTTGTTTCGCTCAAATTTCGCTTTCGACATTTCTCTTCGCTCCGTCTAATCCAACTATGCGCTCTTGACGATCCCCTCAGCGATTCCGTCAGGGACGATCTGATACTTCGAAAACTCCATCGCAAACGTTGCTCTGCCTTTCGTTGCAGATCTCACGTTCGTCGAATACCCGAACATTTCCGCCATCGGAACTTCTGCCCGGACGATCTTGCCTGCCGGGCTCTGGTCGATGCTCTCGATCGTTCCGCGGCGTCGACTCAAGTCGCCGATCACGTCGCCCAAATGTTCTTCGGGCGTCACCACCTCGACTTTCATGATCGGCTCGAGAAGCGCGGGCTTCGCCTTCGACACGCCCGCCTTCAGCGCCATCGCTCCGGCGATTCTGAAGGCCGCCTCGGACGAATCCACGGCGTGAAACGATCCATCGAACAACGTCACTCGCACATTGATCAGTGGATGTCCGGCCAGCACACCACTGAGCATCTGTTGCCTTACGCCCTCGGCAATCGCCGGAACGTATTCGCG
>CAZLDA010000366.1:0-1115 GCA_964557875.1 uncultured Pseudomonadales bacterium
CCCATCCGGTGGCGAGTAACGACACCAAAGAGGGGCGGGCCCAGAACCGTCGCGTCGTATTGCGCCGCACCGATTGCGGCCCGGCTCACTGATCGACGTTTGATGCAAGGGGCCCGCGGACTACCGCGGGCCTCTTCGTTTTCAGGGTCTCGTTTTCAGCATTTCAGTTTTTCTTCCGCTGCCTGCAACACGCTGGCGCCCGTCTGACCGAACATCATCTTGCGGTGTTCTTCGCTCATCTCGCCGGTAGGCCGGCGCAGCTCTTTACCTACGTCCATGCCCCTTTGCATTCGCCGGACGGGATCTGATCGCGTCGAACCAGCGCCGGACATTCGGATCCATCGTCTGCTCGAAGCGCTTGTAGGGCACCCCCCACGGCCACGACGCCATATCTGCGATCGAGTATTCGCCGGCGAGGAACTCGCGCGGCGACAAGCTGCATCCATCACGGCCAACAATCGGTCGTACTTGTTCGCATACCGTGCATGCGAACACGCGTGCTGGCTCGGACCGCCTGGCGCGTAGTCCACGAAATGCGACAGCTGTCCGCCCATCGGTCCCAGTCCACCGACCTGCAACAACCACTGCATGACATCGAAACGCTCGTGCAGTTCGCGCGGCATGAAGCGGCCCGATTTTTCCGCGAGGTAAACCAGAATCGCGCCGGATTCGAAAATCGACAGGGGACTGCCCGGCGCATCGTGATCGACCAGCGCCGGCATAACGGTTGTTGGGGCTGATCTCGAGAAACTCGGGTTTGAACTGATCGCCCTTACCGAGATTCACTGGCTATCACGCGATAGTCGAGTCCACATTCCTCGAGCATGATCGTGATCTTCCAACCGTTCGGCGTCGGCGCGAAGTAGAGGTCGAGCATCCTATGTACTTTGCGGGACGCTCAACTCACCAACAGGTGGTTTATGCTTTCAGCTCCTTGCTGAGGGCAGGGTTTGTACCAACAACTGTGGAACATGCACGCGGCGGAAGTGGCCCATACCGTGGTACTCGTGGGTAGCGGCGCGCCGTCGTTCGTGTGGTTTGGCGCCTACGTTCCGGCGTGGCTCCTGTTCGCGGTGTTCGGCATCATCGTCGCGATTGCCGTGCGGGTCGCGCTC
>CAZLDA010000366.1:1125-4779 GCA_964557875.1 uncultured Pseudomonadales bacterium
AGTTCTTGGTCTGCACCTCGATCGGCACGACGGTTGCGCTGCTGGCGTGGTTGGTGTGGTTTGGCTGGTGACCTATGGAAGCGGTGGGCCCCCGACGTTTGAGTCGCAACGGCACGGTGATCTCGGCCGGGATTGTCGCGATGGCGATTGGGGTCGCGTCGTTCGTGTGGCACCGCGCAGCGACGCGGCCGTCGACAGATGCAGCCTCGATCGATGCCGACATAGTGCATGTAGCTGCGGCTGTCGGCGGCCGCATCGTCGAAATTCCAGTGGCGGAAAATCTGCAAGTCGGCGCCGGTGACTTGCTGTTCCAGATCGACCCGGTGCCGTATCGACTCGCGGTCGTGCAAGCGCAAGCGGACCTCGGAGTAGCAGAAGCGGCGCTCGAGTCGGCGCGACGCGTGGTAGCGACGCAGGCGTCGACGGCTGTCGTAGCGGGCGATCAAACGAAGCGCGCGGAAACGAACCTCGCGCTCGCGAGCCGCACGGTCAAACGCCTCGCACCGCTTGCCGACAAGGGATACGTGCCGGCGCAACAGCTCGATCAGGCAGAAGTGGCGGAGCGCGACGCCATCACCTCGTTGAAACAAGCGCGCGAGCAGCAAGCGGCGGCGGAACGCGCGGTCGACACGGTCGCGTCCGCCGAAGCGCTGGTTCGGGCTCGGCAGGCCGCGCTGGCGATCGCCGATCATGCACTCCAGGACACGACGGTGCGTGCGCCGCATGCGGGACGGGTCGTTGGGCTCAAGGTATTGTCCGGCGAAATCGTCGCTCCATCGCAGGCACTCTTCACGCTGGTCAACACTGACGAGTGGTTCGCCATCGCGAACTTCCGCGAAGTGGACCTGTCAGCGATCGCACCGGGTGATTGTGCAACGGTGTACTCGATGATCGATCGCGCCGTGCCGATCAAAGGTGTCGTGCAAGGCGTCGGATGGGGTGTACTCGACACTGAATACATCACACTGCCGCGATCGCTGCCGTACGTCGAACGGTCGCTCAATTGGGTGCGCGTGGCGCAACGTTTTCCCGTACGTGTCCGGCTCGAAGACCCGCCGGAGAACCTTGCTCGGCTCGGTGCCAGTGCGGTGGTCGAGGTGAAGCATGGCGCTGCGTGCAAGTGAGCTTTGCGAAGGAGCGGTCGATTGGCCTGCGTTGCTCGCACCGCGTTCCGGACGCCTGGAGTTCTCGCTGCGCCTCGCCGTCGTGTGTGCGGCAACCACGCTCGTCGCCGCCGCCTACGGCACGCCGGAACCTGCACTCACCGTATACGTCGTTTTCTTCGTGATGAAGTCGGATCGCGTAACGAGCGTGGTCATGAGCGCAGCGATGATGGTGCTGATGGCGCTCGTGGTAGGTGCGGTCGTCCTGCTGTCGATTCGTGTGATCGATGCGCCCGGCGCGCGCGTCACCGCAATGGCGACGACCTCGTTTGTGCTTCTGTTCGCCGCATCGGCGAGCCGACTGCGTCCGGTCGCACCGATCGTCGGGCTGATCGGTGCCTACGGGCTCGACCTCTTGGCGAAGGCGCAAGTCGGCGAACTCGCGACGCGCGCCTTCCTGTTTGCGTGGCTGTGCGTCGGTATTCCGGCCACGGTGTCAATCGTCGTGAACCTCGCGGCGGGTCCGGCGCCGCGCCGACTTGCCGAACGCGCACTCGCCGAGCGTTTGCGATGCGCAGCGCGCGTGCTGCGCCATGGCGACGAACCGAGTCGGCGTGCGTTCCAGGCGCTGTTCATCGAAGGCACCGATGAAATTCGAATGTGGCTCGGTCGTGCGCGCGTCGAGCGCACGTCGAGCGACCACGACCTCGCTGCGCTCCGACAGGCAACGCAATCGGTCGCCGCGTTGCTGGTCATCGTCGACTGGATCGACGGCGAGGGACAGGACAACGGATTGGCCGCGGTCCGCGAGCCGCTAGCGCATACGCTCGATGAAATGGCGTCCATCTTCGATGCTGGCGGTTATCCCGTCGGTATCACCCTCGAGGTGGAATCGCTCGAGGAACCGGCGATCGAGGCCGCGGTTGTGGATGAGCTTCGAGAATTGCTGGCGGCGTTTGCCCGAGTACCTGAAGATGAGGAACGTATCGGCTTGTATCCGCCTCGCGGCTTTTGGTTGCCGGATGCCTTCACCAACGCGGACCACCTGCACTACGCGACAAAGACAACAGCGGCGGCGTTGATCTGCTACGTCACCTACACGCTGCTTGACTGGCCGGGCATCCATACGGCGCTGATCACGTGCTACATCGTGGCATTGCACACGACCGCGGAAACCGTCGAGAAGCTGACGTTGCGCATCGCGGGATGCCTCGTTGGAGCGGCGATTGGCACCGCGACGCTCGTCTTCGTGATGCCCCATGTCACGTCCGTCGGGGGATTGCTCCTCGTCATGCTCCCGATCTCCTTCTCAGCCGGATGGATCATAGGGGGCGGACCGCGCATCTCGTATGCAGGATTCCAACTCGCGTTCGCGTTCTTTCTGTGCGTTCTGCAAGGGGCCGGTCCCGCGTTCGATCTGACGATCGCGCGCGACCGAGTCATCGGTATCCTGTTCGGCAACCTCGTGGTGTATGCGTTGTTCGCGTATGTGTGGCCGGTGAGCGTGGCACCGCGCATCGATCGCGCGATGACTGCCGCGCTGCGCCAGTTTGCCGCGCTCGCAGCGGCGACGACACGTCCGCACAGGTACGCAAGCGTAGCCCGTGCCCAAACGGAGCTCCGTTTGGCGGCGGAAGGTCTCGAGCTCATACGGTATGAATCTTCGCTGCGCACGAATCGGGCACGGATCGCGCGCCTCGAGTGTTTCGCCGCGGTCAATGCAATCGAAGCGCCGCTGCTCTTCGCCGCCGGCCGCCCGAGGTTTCCCGCTCAGCGGATACACGATCGGCTAATCGAGCTCGCGGCATCCGTCGACGGCCGGGCGCAGATTCCCGAACTGCCAGCCACACTCGATCCGCTGAACGACCTCGTAGCGGCGCGTATTCGCGATGTCGAGCGAACCCTGGAGCCATTGGTGCAGGCGACTGGAGCTCGTAATGCGTTGGCGTGACGCGTCAGTCCTTCTGTTTTCCACGTGGGTGTACGGCTGTGCGACGTCCTCCATCGACATCGCGCCGCCGCGGCCCGATCGGCCGTGGGTGCCGGCGGTGACGAACAGTGGTGAAGTCGTCGCCGGCCAGCCGGCGACCAATGCCGCTTCGGCGGCGGTCACCGGTCATTTTCTGCCTCCTAACGAAGCGCTCGTTGTCGTCCCGCCGGCGTTCAACGCGCAGACAGACCATCTCTACTCCCTCGCTGAGCTCATCGACATCGCGGAATCGAACAATCCCTCTACGCGGATCGCGTGGAACGATGCAAGGCGCATGGCGCTTGCGGTCGGGACGGTACGAAGTGCCTATCTTCCGCGGATTGCCGCGACTGCGGTTGGCGCCTACTTTGCGAGCGACGGTCACGAGTCGGTGGCCGGCATCGACCTCGATGATGACGGCTCCGCTCACGGCGCGATCTCGGCCTTGTCCTTGCAGTGGCTGCTGTTCGATTTCGGCGAACGTGCCGCGGTGCTCGACGCCGCGAAGCAGGAGTCAGTCGTCTCAAACATTGCGTTCACGGCGGCGCATCAGCGTGTCATTTACGAGGTGAGTCTCGCGTT
>CAZLDA010000367.1:0-4770 GCA_964557875.1 uncultured Pseudomonadales bacterium
AGCAGCCGTTCGAGTCGCGCCGCATCGGCGGCGAGCAACGCTGCGAAAAAAGCAGCGTCGGCCGCGATCACCGCCGTGTGTTCCCCCGCGTTCACGGCGTCGCCAGCGTTTCGATGATGCCCGCCACCGCGGCCGGCATGGTATGCACTGCGTCGTGCGGACATGGCAGTTCGAAGTACAACCACTCTGTCGAGGCGCGCGCCTCGGCCACGTAGCGATCGAATAGACCCAGCGGTTGCACTGAACACGCGATGAACGACCGGCGGGCCGTGACGGGACCCGGTGCATGCATCCGGTCGAACGCGGTTGCCATTGGTTGACTGCACATCCGCGCCGCATGATCGGCCGCACGTTGCCCGGTCCAGCCCACCGACGCTTCCACGCTGAACATCGGCGGAATGAGATGCGGCGTACCTGCGTCGCGCGCGGCCGCCCGCGATGCCTCCACGAAGTCGGCACCGAGGATGTCAGCGAGCGATTCACCGTGGCGCGGCACGAAGCCGTCGAGATACACCAGCTCGGCAATGCGCTCGCCGCACCGATGTACCACGCCCGTAACCACCGCGCCGCCATACGAATGACCCACCAGCACGACGTCGCGCAGGTTCTCTCTTTCGATCAACGCGGCCACGTCGTCTACGTGCGCATGCAATCCGGTTTCAGGTGTCGCTTCGTGTGTGCGCTCCGCCATTCCAGGCAGCGTCGGCACTTCGACGCGCAGTCCCTGGGCACGCAGCCGACTTGCCACGTCTTCCCAATGCCAGCTACCGCACCATCCGCCATGCACGAGTACACACGGTCTCTTCAACGCCATGGTCACTCTCTCTCGAACACTGTTCGTGAAGGTCGATACAATTGCTCGAACGGTGTTCGAGTGTCAACATCCGCGTTCTTCGGCAACACACACCGGCATGGCCCGCAAACCGTCTTCATCCAAAACCAAAGGCCGCATCACGCTCACTCGAGACGACGTGATCATCGCCACTCAGCGTCTGCTGGATCGTGCCGGCGCCGAGGCGCTGTCGATGCGCATCCTCGCTCGCGAATTGAATGTCAGCGTCTCCACGCTGTATTGGCACGTGCGCGACAAGCGCGAACTGCTGAAGGTGATGATCGACGACTCGCTCTCTGCGGTGCGTGTACCTGAGCACGGCGACTGGAAACATCGCCTCGCCGAGTTCCTGCGCCAGGGTCGCGCCGTGTTGCGCGCTCGCCCGGTGCTGATCGGATTGATCTGGGGTTCCGGATGGGAACTCGGGCCACAAACGCTGCGAGTCACCAACGACGTGGTCGGCCTCGTTGCGGAAAGCGGCGTGCCCGAAGACGAAGTTGCCGACGCCTACTTCATGGTGGTCGCGTTTCTGTTCGGCTTCGTCGCGATGGAGACGTTATCGCCGGATACACCCGGCTTCGCCGTAGCAGCCGCCGCAGACGACACGACAGTGCCGCATCTCACCCGTTATCGCCCGGCGGCCGACCATGCAAGTATGGAACGCCGTTTCGAGCGCGGCATTGCAAGAGTCGTTAGCGCCCTCGCCTACCCGCCTGACGAACTTGGGCCCTCACCTCTGGTGCCGCCCGCTAGTGCGCGGCCACGGGCAACGCGTAAGCCACGAGCGAGTCGCCCGCTTCGTCCGGCGACAACCAGTGGCCGCCGGCGGCGATGACCACGAACTGGCGCCCGCCGGAAACGTAACTCATCGGCACCGCGTTGCCGCTGCTCGGCAGCGCGTCGCTCCAGAGTTCCTCGCCGTTCGAGACATCGAACGCCCGGAATTCGCTGTCGAACGAAGCGCCGATGAAGATCAGTCCGCTTGCAGTCACCATCGGGCCGCCCATCTCGATGCCGCCGTGCATCAGCGAAACCGGCCACGGCGCGAGCCCGCCGAGTGTGCCGAACGGCTTCTGCCACAGGATGTCGCCGCTCTCGAGATCGACTGCCGCCAGCGTGCTCCAAGGCGGCGCGCTGCATGGCGCACCAATCGGCGACAACAGGGGTGATATCTCGGCGCAGTACGGCGAGCCCATCTGCGGCATCACCGTCGGATTCGGACACTTGTCGCGCGGCACCAGCTTCAACACCGCGGCAACGTGCTTGGTGTTCACGATCATCACGTGCCGCTGCGGATCGACGGCAGGCGTGCCCCAGTTGTTGCCGCCGGCCATGTTCGGATACACCACGGTGCCTTCGAGACTCGGCGGCGTATAGATCGGCCCGGTTCTGAGCTGCTTCATCGAATCGCGACACCGCCCTTCGTCCCAGAACGTGAAGCCCCACGCATCGTCCGGCGTCATGCCGAGCTGATGCAACGGCGCCGGTTTCGTGGGGATCGGTTGCGTCGGGCTCAGATACTCACCCGGTACGGCGCCTTCCTGCGGCACCGGGCGTTCTGCAATGGGAAACAGCGGTTTGCCGGTGGCGCGGTCGAGTACAAACGTTAGACCCATCTTCGTCACCTGCACCACCGCCGGATGCACTACGCCGTCGATCGTAAGGTCCACGAACGTCGGTTGCGCCGGCACATCGTAGTCCCAGATGTCGTGATGCACCGTCTGGTAGTGCCACACCACATGGCCGTCGGTGGCATCGAGCGCAACCACCGAACTCGAGTAGTAGTCGAGATCGCCGCCGCGATCGCCGCCGTAGTAGTCGGGTGACGAGTTGCCGGTGGGAACGATTACGAGGTTGCGCTCGCGATCGACGGAAATCGTCGACCACACGTTGGTAGTACCGGCAACGTAGTTGCCTTGCGAATCGACCGCCGGTTTGCCCGGCGGCACGGAATTCCAACCCCAACGAAATGCACCGGTGCGCACGTCGTACGCGCGCACCACGCCCGAAGGCACATCCCTGCGTTGGCTGTCGGCCACCAGCGAACCGGTGATGACGATGTCGCCGAGAATCGCCGGCGCACTGGTGATCGAATACTCCGCAGCATCGTGCGCGCTCAGGCCTACGTTCAGATCGACCTCGCCGTTCGTGCCGAAGCCGGTACAGCGCTGTCCGGTCGCGCCATCGAGCGCAACGATGCGGCCGTCGAGCGTGCCGAGCATGATGCGGTGATCGCAGGGTTTGCCGGTGGGCTCTGGTTCCTGCCAGCTGCTCACGCCGCGGCAGTTGGTCAACGGCTCCTGCGCCATGTTCACCTTCGGATCGAAGCTCCATCGTTCGGTGCCGTCGCGTGGATTCAGCGCGAACACGCGATCGAACGGCGTGCAGTAGTACAGCGTGTCGTTCACCACGATGGGCGTGACCATGAACGCCGACTTCGGCAACGCGCCTTCGAGCGTCTTCATGGAGAGCGCGTTCGCGGCTTGCCGCTTGTCGCCGGAACGATGCACCCACGCCACTTCGAGATTCGCCACGTTCTGCGCGTTGATCTGTGTCGCGGGGCTATGGTGACCGCCGCCGGGCGCGCCGCCGTATGACGGCCACGACAGTGTCGTTGCATCGTCTGCGGCCGCCGAGCCCGCACAAACCCCAAAACAACAGAACGCCCCCAGGAGTATCCGGAGTGAATAGCGCATGTGAGGTTCCCCTCCCTCGTTGCACTGAACGCTAACGCATTGGCGCCCGAAAATCGCCGGAAGCGCGCTGGGTCGACCCACGCCGGATTTTTCAATACGCTCGACGGCAATCGACACGGGGAGCGTTGTTGGTGAATCCATCGGTACATGCGCCATCGCCGCACAACTCGGCCACGCTGTCGGCGAAGCTGTTCTACGGCTTCGGCGCGGTGGCGAACGGCGCGAAGAGCAACGGCTTCAACTACATGCTGCTGTTCTTCTACAGCCAGGTAATCGGATTGCCCCCTCAGTGGGTGTCGTTGGGGATTTTCGTTGCGTTGCTCGTGGACGCAATTGCCGATCCATGGATCGGTTACGTATCCGACCACCTGCACTCGCGTTGGGGCCGCCGCCATCCCCTGATGTACGCAGCGGGTCTTCCGGTTGCGCTGGTGTACTACTTCCTGTGGTCGCCGCCGGAGCTGAGCCCTGAAGCAACGGTCGCCTACTTCGTGTCGCTCGCCATCCTCATCCGCATTCTGATTTCCTTTTACGAGATTCCTACGACTGCGCTTGTTGAGGAACTCACCGACGACTACGACCAGCGCACGCAGTTCATGAGTTTCCGCTTCTTCTTCGGCTGGTGGGGCGGACTGACGATGGCGGTGCTCGTGTATCTGTTCTTCCTGCCCGAAAGTCTGGGCGGCCTCGAGTATCGCGCGGGGTGGAGTCATTACGGGCTCGCCGCGTCGATCATCATCTTCGTGTCGATCTACGTGTCGAGCATCGGCACACACAAACACATCCCCTATCTGAAACAGCCGCCGGCGCGCGCACTAAAGGGTTTCGTGCCGATGCTGCGCGAGTTCAAAGACACGCTGTCGAACCGCTCGTTTCTGATGTTGTTCCTCTCCGCGCTGTTCACCGCCGTAGCGGCTGGCATCGGCACCAGCCTCAGCATCTATTTCACACGGCACTTCTGGGAGCTGACCAGCACGCAGATCGGTTACATGCAGTTGCCGTACTTCATTTCGGCCGGCGTCGCGCTGGTGCTCGCACCCATGGTGTCGCGCAAGATCGGCAAGAAGCGCGCGGCGATCATCGTCACCTCGCTGTCGGTGCTGCTGTCGCCGCTGCCGTTCATCCTGCGCATGCTCGGCTGGTTTCCGGAGAACGGCACACCGTTGCTGTATCCACTCATCGTCATATTCAACTCGGTAGAAGTGACGTTCATCATCGCGTCCGGAATTCTCGTGTCGGCGA
>CAZLDA010000368.1:0-2304 GCA_964557875.1 uncultured Pseudomonadales bacterium
GACGCCGGCGTTAGTGAGCGTTTCGCGCGCCTCTTCGTTTTCGGTCTCGCCACTGCGACGTGCCGGGTTCAGCATCACGCGCACTTTCACGCCGCGCTCTTGCGCGGCGATCACGGCGCTCAACAGCGTCTCGTCGGTGAATAGAAACATGCGGATGTTCAGCGACTTCCTGGCGCCGTTGATGGCGTCGAGGATCGGCTTCGACGTGTCGTCGGGCAGAACGATCAGCGTGTGCGACATCGGAAATTCCTGAGTGTGATTCCGTTCGAGAAGCTACTTCACTTTCACCACCGGCGAAGCTTTCCACGTGCCGTCGAGCGCTTCAGGTTTCGGCCAGTAGATGCGGTTCGTCAGATTGAAATCGCCTTCAGGCGAAGGCAGCCAGTTCGATTCGAGCGCCTTGCCCGGCGAGTCTTTCTGCAGATAGATGTCGAGGGAACCGTCCTTGTTGTACTTCAACGGCATCCACGCGGCGATGTTGTAGCGGTTGATCGAGTTCGGCACGAAGAACGAGTCGGCGTCGTACATGGTCAGCGACCAGAACGCGTTTGCCGGCGGCGTTTGGCCCTTTTCGTAGTGCAGCGTGTAGCGATTCGCGCCGTTCAACGGCTGACCTTCGCTGTCTTTGTACGTGCCGGGAAAAATCGCGTCGGCTTCGAGGTTGGCGCCGAAGCCGATCAGCGCCACTACCGCGCGCGTGCCATAGTCGGTGCCGAAGTTCGCGAGGTTGTGCGGCAACTGGTTCCAGCCGTTCACTACTACGCCGGCTTTCTTCGCAGCCTCCTGCAACTCGGCGAGCGTTTTCTGCACAACACCGTCTAGCGCCTTCTGCACCTTCGGATCCTGCTTCGTCAGATCGAAGTCCTGCCCCGGCACGAGGCCGAGCTTCGCTAGTTGTGCAACCACCGGTGCGTCGGCCGCAGGCGGCGGATTCGCTTTCAGCAGTTGCGCGAGCAACTCGAAGTACGCAGCGGCGCTCATCTTCGCGAGCTGCTCCACCGGCGGTGACATGTCGACGTTCGGATCCACCGTGCCAGCTGGCGCCGTGTACGGTTTGCCCCACGCCGACAGCGGCGTCAGTTTGTACTTCGCCTGAATCGCATTCACGGCGGCGTAGTCTGCCGGGCCGTTCGTTTGGGTGCGGCCGCCGATGAGCACCGAGTTGGTCGGCGATTTGTATTCGGTCATGCCGCTCGGAAGCTGTCCGGTCCAGTTCGGTCCGGTGATCGCGAAGTTGCCGGCCTTCGTTCCCGTCGTGCGCTTGCCGGGCGATGCGAACACGTTCGTCCAGGCGTCGATCATCGGCATCAGGTAGTAGCGGCCGTTTGTGTCGGGTACCGACAGGATGATGGGTTCAGCGGTGAGGTCGAGCGTTGCGAACGAGTACAGCGTGTCGACGTTCATCCGCACGATGTCGTGATTGTCGGCGCTCGGGTACTTCGACATGTTGCCGAACTGGTTGACCGGCGCATGTGCATCGGGCTGCGGCGATGCGACGTTCGTGGCGATGCGCTTGGTCAACTCGAACACGACCAGCGGCAGGCCATATGCAACTGCTTCACCGCCGAGTTTCGCCAGCGCCTGCTCTTCTGCGGCTTGTTGCGCGGCCGCGTCGGCCTGCGCCTTTGCCGCAGCTGCATCGGCCGCTGCTTTCTCCGCAGCTTTGTCACCGCAAGCGGCCAACACGAGTGCTGTCACGATTGCGGCGATTAACGGAAATGCGCGGGTGGTTTGTTGCATGTTCACTCCTCTTTGGGTGGCGCGATGGTAATGCAGCCGCCTGTAATCACGAAAGCTGGATCACGAAAGCGGCGATAGGCCCGCGAGCGTCCACGCCGCCACGATGAGTGCCACCGCCGCTACGCCGCATAAGGTCTGCCCGAACGCGCCGAGCCGGCGCTGATCGAAAGGCGCAGCTGCGAGCCCGCACAACAATCCGACGGCGAAGCCCGCCAGGTGCGCGACCACGTCGATGTTCTCACCCTCGATGCCGGTGTACGCGAGCAGCGCGAGTGCGGCGAAGATCGGTGCGAAGCTGCGGCGCCAGTCGAGCGTGCGGTAGTAGCCACGCTGCCACACGAATGCGCCGACGATCGCGATCGACGCGAACGTCGCGGTCGACGCGCCGATCGAAATGAAGTCGCTCGACTGGAACACCACGTTTTGAAGAACGGCGTCGATACCGTTGCCGATCGCGCCGCATGCGAGCACCAGCAGCCAGCCGAGACCGGAACCGAAATGGCGTCCAACCAGCACGCCGAAGACGATGCCCGCGATCGAGTTGGCCACCAGGTGGCCGAGGTT
>CAZLDA010000368.1:2314-4763 GCA_964557875.1 uncultured Pseudomonadales bacterium
AGTGCGGTGATGGTGCGCCACCACTCGCCGGCCATTACCAGACCCGCGTTCATCTGGCCGATCGAAAGCCAATGCCAACCGAACGTTGCATCGGCTTCGAGCGTCGGAAGCAGCCATATCACACAGAGATAGCCGAGCACGCCGGGAACGCCGTTGTCGACGACCACCACGGTCGGTCGCGATGGCGGTCGCGAGCGCGCTTCTTCTGCGTAGCTTTCGAGTTCGGCTTCGGCACGAACGCTATCGGTGTCGGCCACCCACAAACCCCATCCGTGGCCGTCGAAGTCGATCGCGTTTTCGATACCGAGCGCGGTCAGCACGAGACTCGGTTGTTCGAGTTCGCGTTTGTTGCCGCTGTGCCGGACGCGGTGCGGATGCGGTTTCGGTTCGCCTGATACCTCCATGGCGGCATGGTATGGTCGCCCCCTCGCAGGGTCTATCGCCAGCGTGGAGGCATTCAAATGATCGTCGAGCAAATCTGGACCGGAAATGCGTATCGCAACTTCAACTACCTGATCGTCTGCCCCGACAGTGGAGAAGCGTTGGCGGTGGACCCGCTCGATCACGCGAAGTGTCTTGCGCGCGCGAAGGCGAAAGGCTGGAAGATCACGCAGATCGTGAACACGCACGAACACGGCGATCACACGGGCGGCAATGGTCCGATGATTGCGGCGACCGGCGCCAAGCTGCTGGCGCACAAGAACGCAGGATCGCGCATCGAGGGAATGGACCGGGGTCTCTCCGCCGGCGATGTGATCAAGGTCGGTAAAAGCGTGGAATTGCTCGCACTCGACACGCCCGGACACACGATGAGCCACATCTGTCTGGTTTCGAAGACCGATACGCCGGCGCTGATCTGCGGCGACACGTTGTTCAACGCCGGCGCCGGCAACTGTCACAATGGTGGTCATCCGAACGAGTTGTACCAGACCTTCGCGGACCAACTCGCGAAGCTGCCTGACAGCACGCTCGTGTATCCCGGCCACGACTACATTGCGAACAACCTCGGCTTCACGATGGACCGCGAACCGGACAATACGAAGGCCGCGTCGCTGCTCGACGGCATCAAGAAGGAACACGATCCGGATCACCCCCTGGTGACGTCGTTGGGGCTTGAAAAACAGATCAACACGTTCTTCAGATTGACGAGCAAGACCGTCATCGAACGGTTGCGCGAGTCGTTCCCCGACTTGCCGAAGAATCCGTCGCAGAAAGAGGTGTTCGTGCGGCTGCGCGAGTTGCGCAACAGCTGGTGAACGGATGAGGGAAAAGGATCGCACTCTGGATGCTGTGCAGATCCGGCAGTTCATAGAAGCCGGGTTCGTGCGCCTCGACGATGCGTTCCCTCGGGCACTGGCCGACGCGGCGCGCGACCATCTCTGGCGAGATTTGTTACACACGTTCCCGATCCGTTTTCCGAGCGATGTCGATCCGGCGACGACGGTTGGCATGTCGATGCGAGCTTCGCGGGAGAGCAGGGCGAGTGGCGCATCAACGTCGTGTCGCGCGGCCGCGCGCTGCTGATGCTGTTTCTCTTTTCGGATGTCGGTGATGACGATGCGCCGACGCGCATCCGGGTCGGTTCACATCGCGACGTTGCGAAATTGTTGGAGCCGTTGGGCGAACGCGGCCTGGAATTCATGGAGCTCGGGCGGCTGCTTGGAGAAACGGCCGAACGCCCCGAGGTGCTCGCGACCGGCGCAGCAGGAACGGTGTACCTGTGTCATCCGTTCCTGGTGCATGCCGCGCAGAAACATCGCGGCGCGCCGGGCTCGCAGCCGCGTTTCGTCGCGCAACCACCGTTGCTGCCGGCGCAGCCGGTGCGGTTGCTACGCGACGATCGCGACTACTCGCCCGTGGAAGCAGCGATTCGGCTCGGTCTCGAGATGGATTAAGCCGCTGCGTCCACCGCGAGCTGTTTCGTCAATTCGCCAACGACGTCTTTGGCGTCGCCGAACAGCATGAACGTTTCGTCTCTGAAGTAGAGGTCGTTCTCGATGCCGGCAAAACCGGTGCTCTTGCCGCGCTTGATCGCGAACACCGTCTTGGCGCGATGCGCTTCGATGATCGGCATACCGTAGATCGGGCAGCCTTTCTTCTCTTTCGCCGCCGGGTTCACCACATCGTTGGCGCCGATGATCAGCGCCACGTCGACTTGGCCCATGTCCGGGTTCATGTCGTCCATCTCGACGATGTCGTCGTACGGAATCTCCGCCTCCGCCAACAACACGTTCATGTGGCCCGGCATACGCCCCGCGACAGGGTGGATGACGAACTTCACCGTGGTGCCGCGCGCCGTGAGCTGGTCGTACAGTTCCGACACACGGTGCTGCGCGTGTGCTACCGCCATGCCGTAACCCGGCACGATGATGACCAGACGCGCCATCTCGAGCGTTTGTGCGGCACCCTCGATGGTTTCTTCCTTGTAGTGCCGTTCTTCGCCGTCGGC
>CAZLDA010000369.1:0-4762 GCA_964557875.1 uncultured Pseudomonadales bacterium
CGAAATTCTCCGGGCGCTGACAAGCCTGCTGAGGCGCTACTGCTTTGTCTTGGATTCGATAAGACCCTGAACGGCCTCGATCAGGTTGATCGGTATGGGGAATACCACGGTCGAGTTCTTTTCGCCGGCAATCTCCACCAGCGTCTGCAGATAGCGCAGCTGCATCGACAACGGTTGTGTCGCGAGCTGTGCGGCCGCATCCACGAGCTTTTGCGATGCCTGGAACTCTCCCTCGGCGTGAATCACTTTAGCGCGCCGCTCGCGCTCCGCCTCGGCCTGCTTCGCAATCGCGCGGATCATGCTTTCGTTGATGTCGACATGTTTGATCTCGACGTTCGCGACTTTGATGCCCCATTGATCGGTCTGCTGATCGAGGATCTTCTGCAGGTCGATGTTCAGCTTGTCGCGTTCGGATAGCAGGGCGTCCAATTCGTGCTGGCCCAGCACGGAGCGCAGCGTGGTCTGGGCGAGTTGTCCCGTCGCTTCCATGTAATCTTCGACGTTGATCACCGCGCGTTCCGGGTCGACCACGCGAAAGTACAGAACGGCGTTCACCTTCACTGAGACGTTGTCGCGCGTGATTAGGTCCTGGCTAGGAACGTCGAGAACAACCGTGCGCAGGTCGAGCTTCACCATCTGTTGCACGATCGGAAGCAGAATGATCAGCCCGGGACCTTTGACCGCGTGGAACCGGCCGAGAAAGAACACGACACCTCGTTCGTACTCGCGTAACACGCGAACCGCGCTGAACGCCAGGATGGCGACGAACGCGATGAGTATTCCGGTAAACATCTCCATCAGATTCGCTCCTGCGGTTCGACCGTTAACACGAGATCGTCCATTCGCATGACGCGCACCTTGGTGTCCTTGGTGAGCGGTGTACGCGACGCGGCTTGCCAGATTTCACCGTGCAAACGTACGAGACCGTGTCCGTCGAAGTCGTCCATTACCACTGCCGTGGCGCCGACGATCGATTCCCGACCGGTAACCACCTTTCTGCGGCGGGTTTGCATTGCAGCGCCGATGACGAACACGAAGATGGCGACTGACGCGACGGCAAAGGCGGCGATGATCGGCATCGAGATCTGATACCCGGGGAGGTCGGTGTCCATCAGTATCACCGAACCGAATACAAACGACACAGCACCTCCGACGCCGAGCACGCCGAAGCCCGGTTGGAACGTCTCGGCTACCATCAGAGCGATACCCACCACGATCAGAGCAAGTCCTGCGTAGTTGACGGGCAACATCTGCAATGCGTAGCCGGCCAGCAGCAGGCAGATGACGCCGATGACGCCCGGAACGCCTGTCCCTGGGTGATAGAACTCGAGGATCAAACCGTAGATGCCGATCATCAGCAGGATGTACGCGACGTTCGGATCGGTGATCACCGACAATAGCTGATAACGCCAGCCGGGCTTAACGCGCGTCACTTCTGCGTTGTTCAGGACGAGCTTTACGGTTCCGCCGTCGAGTAAGACTTCGCGTCCATCGATCTGATGCAGCAGGTCGTCAAGATCGGCGGCGATCAGATCGATCACATGCGCAGCCAATGCCTCGGAGGCGGGCAGGTTGGACGCTTCGCGCACGGACTGTTCCGCCCAATCCTTGTTGCGCCCCCGCAGTTCTGCGAGCCCGCGGATGTAGGCAACTGCGTCGTTGATGACCTTGCGTTCCATCGTTGCCCCCGGCGCCTTAGTGGGCGCGTTGGCGGGTTCATCGGCCGGAGCAGTCGCGTCGGGAGACTTGCCTTGATCCCTGTCGGGTGAAGTGCCGGGCATCGGGAACGGCGAACTCTCGCCGCCGATACTCACCGGTGTCGACGAGCCGATGTTCGTAGCTGGCGCCATCGCCGCGATGTGGCTTGCATACATCAGGTATGTGCCGGCGCTCGCCGCCCGTGCGCCGTTCGGCGCGACGTAGGTGGCGACCGGTATCTTCGACGCGAGGATCGCTTTGATCATGTCGCGCATTGAATGATCGAGCCCGCCGGGCGTATCGAGTTGCAGCACGAACAATGCGGCGTTGGCGCGTTCGGCCGCGCGCAGGTTCGATATGAAGTAGTCGGCGGTCGCAGGTCCGATCGGACCATCCAGTTCGAGCAGCCACACCGCACGACCTTCTGCGTTCGCGACGCCTTCCGCATTCGAGAAGAGGGGCATCGTGGCGGCAGCGGCGAGAACGATCCGCATGACGACACCGGCGAGTCCGGTGGCGAGGCGGCGACCGTTCCGGCATGAATATCCAGACAGATCGCGCATGGTCGGGATCATAACAGGGCATCCCGCCGGGCGACTCAACACGGGAGTTAGTAGTCCGTCTGCAGCGGTCCGCTACAAATCGGGATTCAGACCGCGCTCCGCGAGCCAGGCGCGGTTGAATAGACGCGACTGGTATTTGCCGCCGGCGTCGCACAGTACAGTGACGACGGTATGCCCGGGCCCAAGGTCACGAGCCACCTGGACAGCTGCTGCGAGGTTGAGTCCGGTCGACGAGCCGAAGAACCAGCCTTCCTCGCGCAACATTCGATACACCATCGACACCGTCTGCTGGTCGCTGATCTGCACCGCATCGTCGATGGGCGTGCCGGCGAGGTTGTCGGTGACGCGACTGTTGCCGATCCCCTCGGTGATGGAAGGACCGGGGCTCATGACGGGGTCGCCGGTCTTCACATAACTGTGCAAAGCGCTGCCCGGCGGGTCGGCCAGCACGATCCTGACCTTCGGGTTCTTTTCCTTCATGAAGCGGCTGACGCCGGCCAACGTACCGCCCGTACCCACGGCGCAGGTGAACGCGTCGACTCGACCGTTCGTCTCCGCCCAGATTTCTGGGGCGGTGGAGTCGTAGTGCGCCTGCCGGTTCGCGACATTGTCGAACTGGTTGGCCCAAACGGCGCCCGGCAGGTCGGCGGCGAACCGACCGGCCTGCTTTTGATAGTTCATCGGATCCTTGTACGGCACTGTTTTGACCACCCGTACTTCGGCGCCGAGGGTGCGCAGGATGTCGACCTTTTCCTGCGACTGGTTGTCGGGCATGTAGATGATGCAGCCGTAGCGGCGGACGTTGCAGATGTGGGCGATGCCGATCCCGGTGTTGCCTGCCGTGCCCTCGACCACGGTGCCGCCGGGTTTCAACGATCCATCGGCTTCCGCAGCGCGGATCATCCAAAGCGCGGCGCGGTCTTTGACCGATCCGCCGGGGTTCATGAATTCGGCCTTGCCGAGGATTTCGCAGCCGGTCTCATCGGAGAGGTTGGCAAGTCGGATCAGCGGTGTATTGCCGACGGTGTCGATAAATCCACGATGGACAGTCATGCAGCTTCTTTAGAACCGAAAGACAGCAGCGAGTCTACCGGCTCGCCCGACGGGCCCAAAGACAGCTTCAGAATATCGACAGAAGAAGTGCGCGCGTCAGGCCGGTGCGGAAACGGACTCTGCACCGTAGAGCTTTTGAAAGCTCTCGACCATCGCGCAACGGACTTCGAGCGGTATCTCCGGCCACATCCGGCGCAACCGCGGACTCACCAGCAGCCGCCAGTCGTCGCGCGAAGCGGCGTCGAAATGCGGATCGATGGCCGGACCGAGATAACGGACCAACGGAAATTCGAGTTTCATTGTGCGTGCCCCCAAACAGCCCTTGTTGGGAGTCTATTGCAGCGGCGCCGATTGCGAAACCGTCCCGGTCCTTCGTTGCGGCTGCTCTCAACTCGGTGACGCGCCGGGCGGCGCCCGATGAATTGTGAACACGACCGCATTAACCCTTGGCGTGCTCGACTAACGTTCGGGTTCGCAACATGCACGCGGTGCACGCTGGACGACGAAGATGCAGGACTGCATCCAACCTAGTGAAGAGACGTCGCAACGGTCAAAGGACTGGGATTCGCTGTCGTATGCCGTTGGGTGTTCCACACCTCACCCAATTCGTACGAGTAGTCGGCGATTCCCGGTTCTTCTCTTCTCTTCGTCGCGTCCTTCGGTATCCAGCGCACTTCGAAGATTTCAGATTGGCGTGACCGGAACGGATCCCGGTCGAGTCATTGCGTCACCAAGGATCGGTGCGCAGGCGGGCGCGGTGCGCCCATGGGCGATCCATGTCGGTAGTTCGAAAGCTCGACCGAGAAGGAAATCGGGCGCGTCACCAGTTCCAGTAGTCGGTGATGCAGGGACTTTCGACGACATGATCGATCGCGTAGGTTGGCCAGTGACAACGGTAGCAAACGGATAGGCCCATTTCGTAGTTGAAGACAGGGAGCAGTGACCGTGTCGTGGTGTGGAAACCAAAGGAAAGTAATGCCATGAAATTCGCAAAGACCATTGCCGCGGCGTGTGTGTGCGTGCCCGCCCTGCTCGCAACATCGTTGTGCCAAGCCGTCGCGGTATCCGAAATCGCCCCGGACTTCACGCTGAAGAGTATCGAAGGGACCAACACCCGCCTTAACGAATATCGCGGTCAGGTCGTGCTTATCAACTTCTGGGCCAGCTGGTGTGGCCCGTGCCGCCAGGAAATGCCGCTGCTCGAGCGCATCGACGAACGTTACAAGGCCGCCGGTTTCACCGTGCTTGGTGTAAACGTCGAAGGCAAAGCAGGGCCGGCGAAGGACGTCGCGACGAAGGCCGGTGTGTCGTTTCCGGTGCTGGTCGACGAAGGCCAGAAAGTCAGCGAACTGTACGACCTCGAATCGATGCCGAGCAGCATCGTCGTCGATCGAGACGGTGTCGTTCGCTATGTCCATCGCGGCTACAAGCCGGGTGACGAGGCGAAG
>CAZLDA010000370.1:0-4758 GCA_964557875.1 uncultured Pseudomonadales bacterium
TGAAGTCGTAAAGCAGTTTCGAGTACTCAACGAGTCGCGCATCGAACTCATCCGGACCCTGCGCAATCGTCTCGGCGACCGATTCCTCGGCGGCGTCGAGCGAAACGATGTTACGGAGCGCCTCTGCCCCGAGTACATCATGGACCATGCCACGATCAAAACGATGTACCTCGCGTCAATGAAGCGGGCCCTGGTCGGCGTTGCGACGACGGGATTGCACGGATCGATCGGCTGGAAGTTCGCGGAATACGTCGCCGCATCGCGATGCATCGTCAGTCAGCCGCTGCACCCGGAGACGTGCCCTGGCGTCATCGAAGGAATCCACTATCTGCCGTTCGGCACCGCAGACGAGTGTGCGACCGCCTGCGAGCGGCTGCTGAACGACCCCGATCTCGCACAAGCGATGCGTGATCAAAACGAGGCCCACTACCGCAACGAACTGGAGCCTTCGGTGATGATGCTCAAGCGGTTGAACACGGCGATGAGGGCGGACTGACGATGCTACGTCGTCAGTTCGGCCTTGCAGCAGCCACCCTTGCCACACTCGGAGTGAGCCACACGTCGGCGCGTGCTCCGCGCGATGCCGATTCCGCTTTGGACGCCGAAATCAAAAGGCTGTTCTCGCACCCCGCGGACGCCGCGGAAGTCGGCCGGCGTTACCTGGCTGCCTACCCCGCCAAGACGAGCCGCGCGGCTCTGCTGGCAGATCTCATCGAAACGAACTCGGCGTGTTCCGGCGGAGCCTGTGCTTCGGAGCACCCCTTTGCCCGTTGGCAGCAGCGCGACTTTCGCGACGGTGCAGTCGTACAACTCGACGGGTGGATACTCGCTCGAACCGAGGTTTCGTTGTGCGCGTTGCTATACCTCGAGAAGGGCGTCTAGCAGATGCTGATCGACTTCCGAAGCCCTGAGGTTGCGACGGAGATCCGTTGCGACATATGCATCGTGGGTGCGGGGGCGGCGGGCATTACACTCGCGCTCGCCCTGGCCGACTCCGGCCTCGACGTTCGTGTGTTGGAGAGCGGCGCGCTCGAACCTGACGACGCTACTCAGGCGCTATACGACGGCGAAAGTGCCGGTATGGAGAACGCAAGCCCCATCGGTTGTCGCGTACGCTACTTCGGCGGCACCACCAGCCGCTGGCAGGGCTGGTGTGCACCGCTACACGACATCGACTTTACGGAGCGGTCGTGGGTCCCCAACAGCGGATGGCCCATCAGCAGGCGCGACCTCGATCCTTACTATGCGCGGGCGTGGCCACTGTGTGAGGTGACACCTGAAGGCGAGGCAGAAACGCGTGCCGCACTGCCCACGTTCGACCCCGCAAAAGTCGATATCGGTTTCTGGCACTACAGCCCGCCCACACGATTCGGAAACACTTACCGCGAGCGACTCGAACATGCCGAGCACGTCTGCGTGCTGCTGAATTGCAACGCCATCGGCATCGAGACGGACGCGCACGCGGGAAGCGTTCGCCGACTGAGGGTGGCCGCATTGAACGGCAAAACCGGAACCGTCGCGGCACAGGCGTTTGTTCTCGCCTGCGGCGGCATGGAAAACACGCGCCTGCTGCTGCAGACCGACGAGATCGAGTCGGCGGGACTCGGCAACCGCTCCGGCACGCTCGGGCGCTTCTTCACCCAACACATCGAGGTGATCGGCGCGCAGGTTCAGGCTACCGACTCGATGCAACTGAAGAAGGCGTTCGAGCAGCACCAGAGCGACGCCGTCAGGGCGCATCTCGTGACGTCGCCGCAGGCCCAACAGTCGCAACACCTGCTCAATACGGGCTTCTCCTTTGGAGCTCCACAGCAATACTCCGCGGCGTATTGGGCACTGCGAACAATGTGGCACGAGATGGCATCAGGTCATTGGCCGGACGAGTTCGGCGAGAAGGTGCACACGGTGACGTCAGACATCGACTCGGTGGTAGAGGACGTACTCGTAACCCGCGGGCGCGCGCCTCCCTACCTCAACCTGACCGTATACGGTGAGCAGACCCCGAATCCCGACAGTCGAATCGGCTTGGCAACAACCACGGATCCGTTCGGGCAGCGACGGATCCGCGTCGACTGGCGCCTGAGCGCCGCAGACCGGCAATCCATCCGCCAGTCCACGCAGCTCGTCGCCGAGGAACTCGGCCGCATGCGGATCGGTCGTGTGAAGCTCGCAGACTGGTTGGTGACCGACGATGCGCCTTGGCCCCAACCGATCTGGGGCGGATGCCATCACATGGGAACTACCCGGATGTCGCACGACGCGCACACCGGTGTGGTGAACGCAGACTGTCGCCTCCACGACGTCGACAACCTCTACATTGCCGGCAGCTCGGTTTTCCCGACCGGCGGATATGTGCCTCCCACCCTCACCCTCATCGCGTTGGCGCTGCGCCTCGCCGACCATCTGAACCAACGGTATGCATAAGGGGCGTCTCGCCTGGCTGTTGATGGTCGCCGGTGTGGTCATCGGCTGCGGATCACCCCGTCACGATCCGAACGACGGCCTGGTTGCCTGGTGGCGGTTCGACGAGGGAACCGGTGTATCCGCGGCAGATGCGTCGGGACACCAGAACACCGCGACCATTCTGAACGGTGGCTGGAGTGAGGGGCACACGGGCGCTGCTCTCACGGGCACCGCGCCCACGGACAACGCGCTTTCGATGGACGGCGGCAACGATGCGATCGTCCTGATACCGATGTCCGATAGCCTCCGCGCCACCGCGCGCGAAATCACGGTAATGGCATGGACGTATCGCACCGCCGGACACAACGTCGACGTTCTGGGCCACGGGTATCCAGCCCTGTTCTTCGGTTTCCATGGTCCGCGATTCAAATGGCAGTTCGTGCTCGCGAACGGACGCCGCATGGGATGCTACGCCGACCCGAAATACGAGGCGGGACTGAACCGGTGGATTCACCTCGCCGCGACATACAACGGATGGATCGCCCGACTCTATGCGGACGGCGAGCAGGTGTGCAGCAGGTGGACCTTGGGAAACATCACGATGCCGGAGGTTCCATTTACCCTATCGGGGTATCTGGATGATTCGGGCCGAATCGTCGACGAAATCACCGGCCGCCTGGACGACGTCCGGATCTACGATCGTGCATTGTCGCGGGCCGAAATCCGGAGCATTGCCAGACTGAGCAACTGAGCTAAGCGAACGCCGGTTTCCGACGTATTTCGAGCCCGTGCATTCGCGCACCCGGCGAGCGGAACGGAAGGGTTCGACCGAACAGCTTGAAGTAACCAACCCAACCAACAAGCCGACTATGGCGCCGAGCCTCCGATTGCAGCGACGGGTAGTTGTGCGTTTCGATCAACGATAACGAATGCGTGTGGCCGCGCTCGGCGCACAGATGGTCGGTGAACAGCGCCACCGAGTTCTGCAGGTGGCGACCCCGATGCTCAGGCGCCGTATAGGCCTTGTATCCATAGCGGTACGGTTTCGAAATCTCGATCCACAGATCGTCGCCATACCTCGCCGAACTGAACGATCGCCACACGTAAGACACCATTCGACCGTTGTCGAATGCCGCTGCGCAGATGTCACCCCGGGCGAGCGCCGCGTCTACGTCCGCCGGAACCAGTCCAAAGTCGGGTTCGCGCGCGGCTGCCAACAGCTCGTCGCGGGTGGCCAACCGAACCGTGCACCCCTGCTGCTGCGCCGTCGTGTCGGTCAGGCCGATGTCCTGAACGCGCAACTGAACCCTCGACACGATCAACCACCGGTGCAGCCGATTCATCAGGCGCATGTAGAGCGCGGGCCAGAACCCCCAACGATCGACATCCGCTCTCCACCGACTTGGGTCAGGCACAGGAACTCCTATCAACTCTTTTAGGGCGCATCTGCGACGGATCGTGCGACGCGGTACTGCATGAATCCGACCGCGATCGGTATGACGAGTTCCAGCACCAGCATTGCAACGAAAAAAGGATCGGGCAAACCGACCGCCGCGATCGAAACGACGCGCGCCAGACCGGCTACGAAGAACGTGACGAGCAGGAAATACACAACGCCGCTTTTCTGCTCGACATCTCTCACGCACCACAACAGCGCCACGCCATACGCGCCGAACAGTGTTGCGTAGAACCGGTCTTCGCTGTCCATGGTCGCGTTCACCGGCACCGAGCCGGGGATCGCGGAAGGACCGAACACGATGTGCAGCAACGCGATTGCGATTGCCACACTCCCGAACACCGTGAGAAAGATCTGCAATGTTCTGCGCATGATCAGCGGGCGCGTTTGGTCGCATCGTAGAGTGATAACCGAGGCGGTTCCGCTGCCACCGCACCGAGCGCGCGAACGAAGTCGCGCGAAGCCGGCACCGCGAAGTGCGCGTCGACCGCGGCCTGATCGGCCCATTCCTCGAAGAAGAACAACACTTGCGGATTCTCGGCATCGTGGTGCACGGCGTGCGACACACAGCCGTTTTCGAGACGAGAGCGCCGCACGTGCTCGAGGCTCAGTGCGAGCGCGTCCGTCAAACGCCCCTCTTTCACCACGACGCTGCCGGTAATGACGATCATCGAAGGCTCCGCATCTGCAACGCTTGCGAGCATACGGTCGCGCAAGCCTGCACGGTAGATCAGCTCTCGATGCGCGTGCCTTGCGCGGATACGAGCTGCCACACGTTCGACGAAGCGCGTGCAAACACGTGCGTGTAGCGGCTGCGTGCGGAAAACGACGAGCCGTCTTCCAGCTTGAAGCGCATCGCAGTAGCACCGATGACGATCGCCGTGGCGCCGTAGAAACGC
>CAZLDA010000371.1:0-4743 GCA_964557875.1 uncultured Pseudomonadales bacterium
ATCCGTCCCGAATCGATTCCGATCCGGACGGCGTTTTCAGCGACGTGGCGAAGAACATCGAAGTACAGATGGTGGACGTGCAGGCGAGCAATCCGGATCAGGGCGGTCAGCGTGTGGCAACCATCGCGTTCACGGTCGCTTACAGCGCGGATACGCCCGAAGCCGCTCAAGCTGTAACCAACGAACTGGTTCAGTGGTATCTGCGCGAACATAAGGCAGACCGCGAAGAGCGCGCGGCCGATGTATCTCAGTTCCTCGGCGTTGAAGCAGAGAAGCTGCGCAACGAAATCGCGCAGCGTGAACGCGAACTCGCGACCTTCAAACAGGAAGAGATGCGTCAGCTTCCGGAGCTGATGGACATGAACCTGCGCCTCTACGAGAAGACCGAGCAGGACATTGCCGCCAGCGAAGAGGCAACGCGCGCACTGGAGGAGAAGATCGACGCGATGCAGGCCGAACTGTCGCTGACACCGGCGTACAAAGACGTCGTCGACGACACCGGGAAACGTATGCTCACCGGCGACGAACGGTTGAGTGCGTTGACCGCCGAATATCTGCGCGCATCGGCACGGTATTCGGCGCAGCATCCGGACATCATTCGCCTGAGCCGGGAGATCCGCTCGCTCGCGAGCCAGACCGGCGCCAGCGCACGTACGGATGAACTGATGCAGGAACTCACCAGACTCCAGGAGGAGTTACGCCAGGCGCGGCAGAAGTACTCGGACGATCATCCGGAAGTCGCCAAGCTCGAGAAAGCAGTCGCTGCGGTCGAGCGCGGTTTTCAGGCGGCACTGGTGCAGGGCGGTGGCAAACCAAATGCGCTGGCCGCGCCGCCGGACAATGCGCGCTACGTCACCTTGAAGACGCAACTCGATGCCGCGATCGCGAACGTCAAAATCGAGAAGCAGAAGCTCGAAATGCTGAAGGGCAAGCTCGCGGACTACGAAGCGCGGCTGTTCCAGACGCCCGTGGTGGAGCGCGACTTCAAAACGCTCAGCCGCGATTATGAGAGCGCGCAGCAGAAGTACGCGGAACTCACGAAGAAGCAGCTCGAAGCGAAACTGGCGCAAGAGCTCGAGTCGGGCAACACGGCAGAGCGCTTCACGCTCTCAGGCGGTCCGAATCTGCCGAGCAGCCCCGATAGCCCGAATCGGATCGGAATCGTTCTGCTCGGTGGATTGTTCGCGTTCATCGCAGGGCTCGGATCCGTCACGGTCGTGGAGTATCAGGACAAGACAATTCGCAGTTCGCGCGTGATATCCGACATCATGGGCGCGCCTCCGCTTGCCGTGATTCCGCAAATGGGCGCGATCGTGTTCGCGAAGCAGGCGACCCGATGAGCATGGAACAGCCGTTCGATCACATCACCCGGGCGCTGGAGCGGGCGCAGACTGAAAAAGGCAGCGTGCGCGGTTGGGTGCGCCCGACGTCGGAAGCGCCGGCCGTTCAGTTGACCATCACGCCGAAGGCGGTCGCCAAGCTGTCGGAAGCGCACCTGCAGGCGCATCACATTCTGTGCGGTCGCGGCAAAGAAGATCAGGCCGTGTCGGATCGGTACAGGCTGTTGCGCACCCGGGTCATTCAGGCGCTGAAGTTGCGCGAGATGAATACGATTGGCGTAACGAGTCCGGGCCCGAAAGACGGTAAGACACTGACGTCGATCAACCTCGCCATCAGCATCGCTCGCGAAGGCGGATACAAGGTCGTGCTGATCGATGCCGATCTCAGGAAGCCGACCCTCGCGGACGATCTCGGAATTCCGGTTGTCAAAGGTCTGGTGGATCACTTGTCGTCGGATGTCGGTTTCGACGAGATCCTCGTTGCCACGGATATCCCGAACCTGCTCGTCGTGCCAGGACGCCGCGTGGAAGCCACGCTGGCCGTACCGGAACTGCTGAGCTCCGACAAGATGCGTCAGCTGATCGATCAGTTGCACGGGCGCGACCGATGCATCGTCGTGGTCGATCTTCCGCCCGTGCGCCTCGGTGACGACGTTGTCGCGCTGGCGCCTTACCTCGACGGTCTGCTCGTCGTCGTGCGCGAGGGCGTAACGGCCATCGACGAACTCAAAGAGTCCGCCGAATTGCTGAAGGACTTTCCGATTCTGGGCACCGTGCTCAATCAGTCGTCTTCCAGGAAGCTCCACTTCGAAGGCTACTACTACCACGGCGCACAGGAACTCAAGTAGTACCGAATAGGTTCGCGATGTACGAGTCCTTCTACAACTTCAAGCGTCCACCATTTCTGGCGGTGCCCGATCCGGACATGCTGTTCATGACGCCGCAGCATCAACGCGCGCTTGCCTTGCTCGAATATGCGTTCATGGCCCGAGCAGGCTTTTGTGTGGTCACGGGCGAAGTCGGTGCCGGCAAGACGACGCTGGTGCGGCGCCTTCTCCAGAAGGTCGGGAATCAGGTTGAGGTGGGCCTGGTGAGCAACACCACCTGCGAAACGTTCGAGGAATTCATTCAGTGGATTCTGCTCGCGTTCGACCTGGACTATCGCGGCAAGAACAAAGTCGAACTCTATGACGCTTTCGTGCGATATCTGGTGGAGCAGTTCCGCAAGGGGCGACCGGTTACGCTGATCATCGACGAGGCGCAGCATCTCGGGCCGAAGTACCTCGAACAGCTGCGCATGTTGTCGAACGTCAACACCGAGAAGGGCATGGTGCTGCAGACCATCCTGATCGGGCAGCCGGAACTGTGGGACGTGTTACGCAGCCCGGAACTGAAGCAGTTCGCGCAGCGCATTTCGTACGACTACTACCTTGGTCCGCTCGATACGCCTGAACTCACTGCGCAGTACACGCGCCATCGGGTAGTCGCGGCCGGCGGTTCCGCCGATCTGTTCGACGAGGAGGTGTTCCCACTGGTGTGGGAAGCCTCGGGCGGAGTTCCGCGCCTCATCAATCTGATCTGTGACACAGCCCTCGTGTACGGCTACGCCGAAGAGTTGAAGACGATCCCGCTGCGGATCGTGAGACAGGTCATCAAGGACAAAGAGCTGAGCTTCGCTCCGGTGGGCGCCAACGCACGCACTCGCGACGATTCGATCGATAGCAACAATGGTGCGAGTACCGACATCAGCGCGGCCGCTGGCACGAGGGCCAAACGTGCGTCGACGATTGAGCGCGCGGTGCTCAGCATCAAGAAAGGCAACGAGTAGATGGCAGCAAACGGAATCAAAGCGGATCAACTCGAACGCCGTCTGCTGCCGCCGCTGGTGCATATCGCGTCCGATAAGGGTTGGGCGGCGCTCTCGCTGAAGGAACTCTGGGACTACCGCGAAGTCGTGCTTTTCCTGGCCTGGCGCGATATCCAGGTGCGATACAAGCAGACTGTTCTTGGAGCTGCCTGGGCGATCATCCAGCCGTTCACGTCGATGGTGATCTTCAGCGTCATCTTCGGACGCATCGCGAAGATGCCGTCCGATGGAATTCCGTATCCGATCTTCGCCTTCGCGGCGCTTGTTCCATGGATGTTTTTCTCCGACAGCGTCAACAAGGCGTCGAACAGCCTCGTGGGCAGCGCGGGCATCATGACCCGGATCTATTTCCCAAGGCTCGCGATGCCGATCTCGGCAACACTCGGCAACTTCGTGGACTTCGGCCTGGCGTTCCTCGTGCTGCTCGGCATGATGGTCTATTTCGGTGTGGCACCGACCGCGAATGTCGTCTGGCTGCCGTTGCTGCTGTTGCTCGCAGTGGCAACCGCGCTCGGTGTTTCGTTCGTTCTCGCGGCTCTGAACGTCCAATTCCGCGACGTCAAGTACGCGGTGCCGTTCATGCTGCAGTCGTGGATGTTCGCAACGCCCGTCGTCTACCCGGCGAGCCTCATCCAGGATCCGTTCTGGCAGATGATGTACGCACTGAACCCGATGGTCGGCGTGATCGAGGGATTCCGCTGGGCGCTCCTCGGAACCGATACGGCGCCGGGCCTTTCAATCATCGTGTCGTCGATCGTCGCGACGTGTCTGCTGGTTGGCGGCGCGCTTTACTTCAAACGCATGGAACGCACGTTCGCGGACGTCGTGTAGGGAAACCAGATGAGTCAGATTGCCATACGCGCAACCGGTATCTCGAAGCAGTACCACATCGGGCGTGCAAAGAAGCAGAACGCCACGCTGCAGGAGCGGCTCGCGAAGGCGGCGCTTGCGCCGTTCCGACGCGCGAAAGGACTGCTCTCTGGCCGCGCCGCGGCGGCGGCCGACCTGGATGAGGTTTTCTGGGCGCTGCGCGACGTTTCGTTCACGATCAACCAGGGCGAAGCGGTCGGCATCATCGGATCGAATGGATCGGGCAAGAGCACGCTGCTGAAGATCCTGTCACGCATCACCGCGCCCACGGAAGGTTCCGCTACGATTCATGGTCGGACCGGATCGCTGCTCGAAGTCGGTACCGGATTTCACAGCGAACTCACGGGGCGCGAGAACATCTTCCTGAACGGTTCCATCCTCGGCATGCGCCGCTCGGAGATACGCGCGAGATTCGACGAGATCGTTGCGTTCAGTGAAGTCGAAAAATTCATCGACACACCCGTCAAACATTATTCGTCCGGAATGCGCGTACGGCTTGCATTCTCGGTTGCGGCGCACGTACACCCCGACGTGCTCATCGTCGACGAAGTGCTCGCGGTCGGCGATGCGCGTTTTAGAAAGAAGTGTCTGGACAAGATGTCCGACGTCGCCCACAACGGCGCGACCGTACTGTTCGTTTCGCACATGGCCCAGATCGTCACCAGC
>CAZLDA010000372.1:0-4728 GCA_964557875.1 uncultured Pseudomonadales bacterium
ACGGCAATCCGGTCGGGCTGGCTTTGACCCGGCCCGTCGTCGCGGGTCAATACATACACGGTAGCCGCGAGAATCACGCTCGCCGCAAACGCTCCCGCCACCCATTTGCGTCGGCTCGATCGGTGCACGCCGTTGACCTGCGATTCGGGTTGCGGCAGAGCTGCCGCACGAAACGTCGCGAGGTAGTGGCCCTTCGGAATCTCGATCACGATCGCATCGTTGCGCCCCGGACCGGCGTAGTACTCCTCGAGACGGGAACGTAGACGCCGCACGTTGGCGCGCACGATCGTGTCGCTCTTGGGATCGAAGGACGCGCCGCGTTCGAACAGCTCTACGCCCAATGCGTATTCCTTTACTTCCCGCACGTCGCCTGCGACGGCGTGCTCGACGAGATAACGCAACAGCCGAACGAGCAAGGGCGCAGCTGCAAACGAAGGATCGCGGCCGATGCGATCGAGTTGTGCATACACCGCGGCGGCGTCTAGGGCGGTGTTCGAAGCGCCCGGGTTCACGGCGGGATCATTCATGCCAGCCGCCTCCCAACGGCCGCCTTGCAGGATAGCCCAGCCTATCCCCTCACCCAATTCGTCGGAAAGTAACGGATTTCACCGTGAAACCACCGCCTTCACTCCCTGCCAGCTTGGCATCCACCCAAGATCGACGGGCCTTTCGCAACCTTGGGGAAGAAGTCCATGCAAACTCTGAACATCAACCTGGCCCGCTGCGCGCTGTTCGCCGCGGTCGCGACGCTGGCCGCTCCGGCAGGCGCAACCGCCGCAAACCCGATCGCCGATTGGAATGCGCTAGGGGCGACCACCGTCAACGCCACCGGCTTCCCGGCGGTTACGCCGGAGGAACAGCGCCCGCAGTATCAGCTCGATCTTGCGACTCTGAACGTTGCGATGTACGACGCAGTCACCGCCATCGCGGGCAAATACCGGCCCTTTGCGATAAAGCCGACGTCGCCCACTCAAGGCGCATCGGTGGATTCGGCGGCGGGTGCGGCCGCGTGTCGCGTGTTGCAGGCGCTTTATCCGTCGCGTGCGACGGTTTATGCCGGCGCGTGTACCGGCTATCAGATTTCGAGTCCGGGGACCCCCGCACATACACTCGGCGTGGTGGTGGGCATCGAGGTAGCGGAAGGCGTCATCGCGCTGCGCGCCAACGACGGCCGCTCCACGCAGGCTACGTACACCTCCACAGGCGCGCCCGGCAATTTCGTGACGTTCCCAACCACCACCACACCCGTGAATGTGTTCGGGCCCTACGTCAAACCGTTCACGCTGACCGGCCCGTCGCAATTCCGTTCGTACGGTCCGCCCGGACTCGGCAGCGCCGCGTTCGCGCGGGACTTCAACGAAGTGAAGGCGCTGGGCGGAACGGTGAGCACCGAACGCACCGCGGAGCAGGAAGAACTCGCGCGCTTCGCCACCGAACCGCCGCCGCAGTTCTGGCCGCGCAACCTGCGCCGGTTCGCGATCCCGCAGCGAAGCGTGCTCGAAAACGTCCGCCTGCAGGCCATGCTGTGGGTGGCACAGGCCGACACGACCATCGGCTGCTTCGACGCGAAATATGCCTACGCGTTCTGGCGCCCGCGCACAGCGATTCCTGCAGGAGATACCGCGGGCAACCCCGCCATCAGCGCCGATCCGACGTGGACTCCGTTCCTGGCAACGCCGAATCATCCTGAGTACCCGGCCGCACACGGGTGCGCCGCCGGCGCGGTCGGTGAAGTGCTGAACGCGTATTTCGGCACCTCGCGCGTCGACTTCGACATCGACAGCACAGTGACGGGCACCACGCGACACTACGAGTCGACAAAAGCGTTCGTGCGCGACATGCGCATCGCGCGGATCTACGGCGGGATGCACTACAGAGGATCGACGCGTCACGGCGCGGCGCTCGGAAGAGCGGTTGCCGACTGGGTGGTGGAGCACAACTTCCGTCCGATCAGGCAACGCGGGCATTAAACAGGTAGACACAGGTCGCCCGGCAGTGAAGACGCGTTACGCCGGGCGAACCCGCGACTCGACGGATCTGTTGGGGTTTTCAAACCCCTTCCGGTTCCGCGTCGAAGATCACGTCGTGCACGTACAACACGAGCAGCCCCAGTCCTACCACCACCACGATGAAGCCGATGAGGCCGCCGACAAAGGGTAGATTGACGGCAACCGTGAGAATCAGCAGACCGACCAGCAACGACAGCGCGAAGTGTTCCTCGCGTTCCAACATCGCTTCGAGCACGCGCACCCCGATCAACTGCGCCACCACCACCTTCGAGAGATAAATCCCGGCGCCCCACGCCATGAACGCGAGCACGCCGAGCGGAATCCCGATGATGGTGATACACGCGAGCAGCGCGATGACGGGTGTGGCGATCAGCGCGACCAGTCCGTAGCCGCCGGCGCGCATTGCATTGCCTACACCGCTGAACGGTACGCGCTGCAGCGGCGGTACCACCCAGAGCAACACGAAGCCCGCCACGAACGCGGCGCCTAGCCAAACGAGCTGCCAGCCGTAGAAACTCGCGGTCAGATAGCGGTTCTGCTCGATGTCCATTTCGTTCAGTTCGGTGATCAACTGACCTTCGATCACCGCGCCGGGCGACACCACGACGTGATCCTTCTTCTCCATCCCATGCGCAGGCACATCGCCGCGAATGTGTGCAGGCGCCAGCAGCGTCATTCGTTTCGAGTAAGCGGTGAGCCCGCCACCCACGCTGCTTGCTACTTCGATTTCCTCCGCGCCCACGAGTACGTCGCGCCCGATCTGCCCCGCGAGCATCACCTTCTCGCCGCCCACGAGCGCGTTCTGCGCGATGTTCGCCGTGTTGGTTACCGTTACGGTTTCACCCCCGCCGAAAAGGTTGCGGCCGATCCTGGGCGTCGACACCGAAAGCGTTTCCGCCCCGGCCAGTACGCTGCCATCGACGTTGCCTTCCAGGCTGACGTTCTCGCCGCCCGCGAGCACGAGCCCACCGACGTTGCCGCGAACCACGACACGGCGGCCGAACGCGATGACGTCGCCGGTGACGTTGCCGTTCACCTCGATGGTGTCGCCGAGCGCGATCAGTGTGTCGTCGATCGTCTCCTCCGCCGGAATCAACACCGCCCCCTCCTCGTTGTGGCGAACCTCCACCGCGTGGGAAGGCGCCGGCTGAAGCGCCAAAGCGCACACGACACAACCCATCATCATCGGACCGCGGATGCGCCGGCCGACAAGCGATGCGACCCACAACAACAAACCCATGACTATCACTCCACCCAGTGTTTCTACGATTGAAGAGACCATTGCGCTACCGCGGCCGGACACCACGAACGTGCCGGCGCGCACCAACAGATTCACAGCGCCGCCGGCATTGAACGGGTTGAACCACTTCACCGCCTCCGGCACCGAAACATCCAGCAGCCCGCGCGCCGTCGACAACAACGCAGCGATCGCCAGCACGACTGCCGCACCGATCACCATCGCGCGGACGCTGGCCGGCTTCACGAATTCGGGCACCGACGCAGATGCTGGTTCGTAAGCAAGCGCAGAGGCGAGAACGCGCGACTCTTCACGCAGCGCCGCAACGCGCGCGGCACATACCTCGCACGCAAAGAGATGCTCGTCGACTGCCGCAGCGTCGTGTCTGGCGAGCGCTTCATCGACGTACATCGCCAGCGACAGCTCTGAGGGGTGTTTCACTGCGAGCCCTCCTCGGACCGCGTCAGCGCCTTGCGCAGCGCCTGCTTGCCGCGCAACAGCAGAACGCCGACATGACTGCGCGAGATACCCAGCACCTCGGCGATGTCGTCGTAGCTCGCCTCGTCGTAATACGCCAGCACAATGGGCAGGCGGTACTTTTCCGGCAGTGCGGCCAGCGCGGCGCGTACCTTGTCGCTACGTTCGTTGATCACCAACGCATCCACTCCCTCCACCGATTCGGCTTCCGCAGCTGCGCGTTCCGCGGACTCGTCGCCCAGGCGCAGCTCGCCGTGGCGGCGGCGTCGCAACAGGTCGATGCAGTGATTGCGCGCAATGCGCAGGACCCACGCCGCGAACTGTTGCGACGGGTCATACCGGTCGAGGCCGCGATAGGCGCGCACGAATGCGTCTTGTGCGGCGTCTTCAGCGAGCACGGCGCCGCCGAGCAAACGAAGGCACAAACCGAACACTCGGCCGTAGCAACTGCGGTATTCCGCTTCGAAGTCGACCTTCAACCCGTTCCCTGCGCCGCACGCACGTGAGACCTGAGATTACCGTCGTTAAGCGGATATACGAGCGAGCACCGGGAAAATTACAGCCGGACGAAAAAAGATCATTCGGCCGATTCGGCCCCTGCCGCCACCCATGCGAGGTCGGCGCTCGATACCTTTTTCGTGTCGAACTTTTTCGCTGCGGCGCTCATCCGCAACAATGCCTGCGGCACCTTCATCGGCGGCGTCGTGTCGCCTTTCTTGACCTTATGGAAGCGCACTGGGTTGATACGCGCCACGACGTAGTTGCGCAGATACGGCGAGCGCAGGCCTTGTGCCTGCAACTTCGCCACGATGCGCTTCACTTCGCCGTCGATCTCGAGTAACCGAGCGGCCCACGCATCGCGATCGCGCAACGTAGTCGCCAGCGGTTTGTCGCCGAAGCGGTCGACCTTCTTGAGAAACGGGCTGTACGCGCCGCCGGCGAATCGCGAATCGCGTTCGTAAACGATGCCGAGGGTGAGCAGTTCCGGCGCTTCGAACTCCGCGG
>CAZLDA010000373.1:0-4727 GCA_964557875.1 uncultured Pseudomonadales bacterium
GGTCGACGCATCCTGGAAGCTCGACAAATGGACCTTCGATACGTTGCACTTCGAGGCGCCCGGTGGGTTCCTCAGCCTGCAAGGTCGTCTCGATCGCGCTCCGGACTTCTCGGCCACTGCATTGACCGCGAAGGCGCGCACGAGTGATCTGCGGACGACCGGCCGCTTGTTCGGCGCGGATTTGCCTGCGCAGCCGCTCGATGTCGCGGCCGTGATTACCGGCACCCCTACGGCGTTTCGCATGGATGGGTTGACCGGGCACTTTGGAAAGACGGACTTCGTCGGCAGTGCGGGTCTCGATCTCACGTCGAAGCCGAACCTAGACATCCGCCTGACGTCGAACTTCCTCGACCTCACGCCGCTCACTGATGCCGTTGGGAATCAGTTGCCGACGACCGGGGTCTCGCTCGATTCGAATACGATCCCGAACGTAGCGCTGCCGCTCCATTTGCTGACTCAGGTTAACGGCACCGCTTCGATCCAATCGGCGAAGACGAATTTTTTCGACCAGACATACGATCAACTTCAGTTGAACGCCACATTGCGCGACGGGCAGCTCGCCGTCGATCCGCTGGCATTCGGCAGCACCGACGGCAACCTCAAGGCGCGGTTTTCGATCGGGCCCAACGTGGGTACACCCAACGTACGGATCTTCGCGAACGGCGATCAGATTCGGCTGGGAGTAGTTCCCGGAATCAACAGGACGGCCGCAGCGAGCCTGTACAAGGTGCAGATCGATGCAGCGGCTACCGGCGGCAACCTTCGCGAACTAGCGGCGACACTCGACGGCCGGGTGCGCTTCGAAGGAACCGGCGGCCGCATACCGAACTCCCGGATGAACCAGGTGCTCACGTCGGACTTTCTCGGTCAGCTGGGGCGCGCCCTGAATCCGCTGTCGAAGCGGCAGGACTACACCGACGTGGTCTGCCAGGCTTACTTGTTCGAAGCAACTGGCGGCGTTCTGCGCACGGACCCCGTGATCGTGATTCGAACGACTCAGCTCGACATGGTCAGCACGGGATCGGTGGATCTGCGCAACGAAGCGATCGATTTCAACTTCAAGACCGGGGCGCGCGGCGGCCTCGGCATAAGCGCCGGTGAGCTGCTCAATTCGTACGTAAAGGTCTCAGGCACGCTCTCGAAGCCGCATTTGACAATCGATCCGAAGGGCACGCTCGTCTACGGCGGGGCCGCCTTCGCAACCGGCGGACTATCGATCCTGGCCACGACGCTGTGGGATCGCGTTACGCGGCAAAAGGACCCGTGTGCAGCGGCAGTCGCAGAATCCGACCGCAGGACGGTGGCGAAGAAGAGCTGGTGGTGATGTCGTCGCGCGAATCTGTCTAGACGGCCAGCTTCGCTTCGATCAGCTGCAACCGGTCATTGCCGAAGAACATATCGTCGCCGTCGAGGAACATCGTCGGCGAACCAAAACCTCCGCGTTTCATCACTTCCTCTGTGTTGAGACGCAACCGATCCTTGTAGGCGGCGGTGCCGATCTTTTCGAAGAACTCGGCTACCGGCAGGCCACACTCCGAAACGATGCCCGACAGCACCTCGTCTTGCGAGATGTCCGCGAGCTCTCCCCAGTAACGCTGGAACACGCGGCGCGCATACGTTTCGAGACAGTTGTGTTCTATCGCGACGAATGCGCCGCGCATGGCCTTCACGCTGTTCACCGGAAACACCGGCGGTTGGCCGATGGTGATGCCGACGTGGTGCGCCCAGTCGCGAAGATCCTTCTGGTAATAGCGCGCCTTCACCGGCACCGGGTTCGCACGGTTTTCGTAAACGCTCGGGTTGACCGTGTTGAAGATGCCGCCGACCAGAATCGGCCGCCAGACGATGTTGAAGTCGATGCGCGCCCGGATCTTCTGCACGCTCTCGAATGCGAGATACGTCCACGGACTCGAGCAGTCGAAGAAGAATTCGAGCGTGTGCATGCTGCGACCCCGTGCGCTAAAGCAGGCAGCTTAATTTGTTGACAGTCGTTCGCAAAGCGGATGACATTGCCCTCCTTTGCGTTCTTGGATGATTGGGGGAAGCGAATGAAGTTCACCTGGTTCAATCTGATGCCGTGGCCTCACCTGCCCGACGACTTCCGCGAAAAATATCGATCGGTCTGGGTCGACATTCCGAGCTCGCTGTACGACCCCGTGAAGGGGCACGAGCTTTACAACGTCTACCTCGACGAACTCGAATACGCCGAGCAACTCGGCTACGACGGCATCGGCGTGAACGAACACCACGCAAATGCTTATGGAATGATGCCGTCGCCGAACATCATGGCCGCGGCGCTGGCCCGACGAACTTCGAAAGCCGCGCTGGTTGTGCTGGGCAATTCGATTGCGTTGTACAACCCGCCGATTCGAGTGGCCGAAGAGTTCGCCATGCTCGACGTGATCTCCGGCGGCCGCTTGCTGGCCGGCTTTCCGGTCGGCACGTCGATGGATACGAACTACGTGTACGGCGACATTCCTGCGCTGACGCGCGAACGCTATGCCGAAGCGCATGAGCTGATCATGCGAGCTTGGCGCGAGTCGGAGCCGTTCGCATTCAATGGCCGCTACACCAAGCTGCGCTACGCGAACTGCTGGCCGAAGCCGGTGCAGTCGCCGCCGCCGATCTTCATTCCCGGCGGCGGTTCGCTCGAGACATACGACTTCTGCCTCGACTTCGACTACGTGTATTGCTACCTGAGCTTCGGCGGCTACAAGCGCGCGAAGCAGCTGATGGACGGCTACTGGCAGCGCGTGAAGGAGCGTGGCAAAGACCTGTCGCCGTATCGGGCCGGATTCGCGCAGACCATCGTGGTTGCGGAATCCGACAAAGAGGCGGAGCGCGACTATCGCGAGCACATCGACTACTTCTACAACCGCTGTCTGCACGTGTACCCCGGCTTTGCCGATGCACCCGGGTACCGCACGATCAAGACGCTGAAGGCGAACGTCACCACCCAGATGACGCAGCAGGCGCTGGGCGACGTCAGCAGCATGAGTTGGGACCAGCTCGTTCACGACGGTTACGTCATTGCCGGCAGTCCCGACACGGTGGCCGCGCAGATGAAGGAGCTGATCACCGGACTGCGCGTCGGCAACATTTTCTGTCTGATCCACGTCGGCAACATGCCGAAAGACAAGTGCATGCGCTCGAGCAGGCTGTTCGCCGAGGAGGTGATGCCACAGCTGCGCGACATGTGGCCCGAATACGCGACCGACGACCGTTTCTGGATACATCCGCTGAACAAGCACGCCGAACGAGCTGCCGCGCAAGCGGTCGGAGCGGGTTGAATGAAGTCGCGCCTGATCGATGTGGCGGGTCGCCACAAAATAAGAGTGTACGAAGGTGGTCGCGGTCCGCAGCTGTTGTTCATGCACGGCGCCGGCGGCCTGCTCGCTAACGATCCGTTTCTGGCGCGTCTGGAACAGAAGTACAGCGTCACTGCGCCGTTGCTGCCGGGCTATGAAGACTCCGACAGCACCGAGCAGTTGCGCACCATGCTCGACTTCACTTTGTTCGGGCTCGACGTGTGGGAAACGCTCAAGCTGAAGGATCCCATCGTTGTGGGTCATTCGATGGGCGGCATGATCGCAGCGGAAATGGCCGCGCTGTCGAACACGACGGTGCAGCAACTCGCACTGATCTGCCCGGCGGGCCTTTGGCTCGACGACGATCCGATACCGGATCTCTTCTCGAAGCTGCCGTTCGAATTGCCGCAACTGCTGTTTCACGAACCAGAGAAGTACACGGCGCTGCTATCTGCCGGCGGCGACTTCAACGATCCGGAGTTTCTGACCGATTTCCTCGTAGGCAATGCGCGCCGCATGGGAACGGCCAGCAAGATCCTGTTCCCGATACCGGATCGCGGCCTGTCCGAGCGTCTATACCGGATCCGTGCGCGCACGCAGATCATCTGGGGCGAGTCGGACCGGCTGATCCCAGCGACCTACGCTCAGCATTTCGTCGACGGCATTGCCGGCGCGAAGCTGACCACGATCGGCGCCGCCGGGCACATGGTGCCGTACGAGCAGACCGACGCCGTGTTGGCGGCGATCGCGAAGCTGCACAACTGAGCCGGTGCCTCCGCGCCGATGAACGCAGACGCTGACGACCTCGACCGGCTGCGCCGCATGCTCGACGCTGCGCAGCGGATCGTGTTCTTCACCGGCGCGGGCATCAGCACCGAATCGGGCATTCCGGATTTTCGCAGTCCCGGTACCGGACTCTGGACGAAGATGAAGCCGACCATGTTTCAGGACTTCATCGCGTCCGAGTCGATCCGTCAGGAGTCGTGGCGTCGCCTCTTTACCGGCGAGCGCGTCATCGCGAAGGCAAAGCCGAACAAGGGTCACGAAGCGATCGCCAAGCTGATTCGAAACGGCAAAGCGATCGCTGTAATCACGCAGAACGTCGACAACCTCCATCAGAACTCGGGCATCGATCCGAGTCAGGTCATCGAGCTGCACGGCAACGCTACTTATGCGAAGTGTCTGGACTGCAACGTGCGATACGAGCTGGCGCAGCTGGAACGGCAGTTTGTCGATACTGGCCGTGTGGCGCCGTGCGCCGAGTGCGGAGGCATCGTAAAGACCGCTACGATTTCGTTCGGCCAGTCGATGCCGGAACGGGAGATGCGCTGGGCGCAGCAGCAGACGGTGCAGTGCGATCTGTTCGTCGTGGTCGGATCGTCGCTGGTGGTCTATCCGGCGGCCGGCTTCCCTGAACTG
>CAZLDA010000374.1:0-1227 GCA_964557875.1 uncultured Pseudomonadales bacterium
TGCAGTTGCGCGAGCGCTGCCACTTTGTCGGCGCCGGTGACCACCCACAGGATGTGTCGCGCACGATCGATGATCGGATACGTCAGCGTCATCCGACGCCTGCCTTGATACGGGCCTGTTACGGCAACGTCTGCATCGGACACGTCGAGCACCGGATCGCCGGGCACCAATGAAGCGGTGTGGCCATCGGCGCCGAGCCCCAGGTGAACAAGGTCGAGCACCGGCGGCGTGCCGCTAAGGGCACACAGAGTCGCGGCATAGCCCCTCGACGCAGCTGTTGTATCGGAGGCTTCTACGGGCATTGCGTGCAGTTGGTCCGGAGCCAACGGCGCATGCGCGAGCAGCGTTTCGCGAAGATGAGTGAGATTGCGGTCGGGATCGTTTGCCGGCGCAATCCGCTCGTCGACCTGCACGACATGAACGTGCGGCCACGGCACGTCTTCGCGCCCGAGCAATCGCAACATCACCCAGGGTGTGCGACCACCGCTGACCGCAAACACGAATCGTCCGCGGGATTTGACCGCGTCGCGCGCCGTCGCGGCAACAATCTGCGCGGCACGCGCGGCTACCGCGTCGGCATCGGCTAGCAGTTCGAATCGCATCGCGGTTGCGCGGCTCAGCCGTGCGGCTTCTCGACGTGCCCGCCGAACTCGAAGCGCATCGCCGACAGCAGCTTGTTCTGGAAGTCGGCCTCGCCGCGCGAACTGAATCGTTCGTACAACGCCGTCGTCAGCACCGGCGCCGGTACCGCTTCGTCTATTGCGGCCTGTATCGTCCAGCGGCCTTCGCCCGAGTCGGACACACGGCCCGCAAATTTATCGAGCGACGGATCTTTCGCGAGCGCGGACGCGGTGAGATCGAGCAGCCACGACGAGACGACACTGCCGCGGCGCCAAAGCTCCGCGATGTCGGCCAGATTCATGTCGTATTGATACTGCTCGGGGTCGCGCAGCGGCGTCGTCTCCGCATCGACCGCGTGCGTGCGTTTGCCGATGTTCGCATTGCGCAGGATGCCGAGACCTTCCGCGTACGCCGCCATCAATCCGTATTCGATACCGTTGTGCACCATCTTCACGAAGTGTCCGGCGCCGTTCTGTCCACAGTGCAGATAACCCTGTTCCGCCGTGCTCTGCGACTTTTCTCTGCCCACCGTGCGGGCGATGTTGCCGACACCCGGCGCGAGTTGCGCAAAGATCGGATCGAGATGCGCAACGGTGGCCGGTTCCC
>CAZLDA010000374.1:1237-4726 GCA_964557875.1 uncultured Pseudomonadales bacterium
ATGCAGAAAATAGCCGCGCTCCAGTCCCCACACGCCGCCGCTGGTGCCGACGTCGACGTAGTGAATACCTTTCGCGCGCAGTTCCTTCGCGCGGCGGATGTCGTCCACGTAGTAGGAGTTGCCGCCGTCAATGAGGATGTCGCCCGCGTCGAGCAGCGGCACCAGATCGGCAATCGTCTGATCGACGGCTGCGGCCGGCACCATCAGCCAGATCGCGCGCGGCGCTTTGAGTTTCTTCACGAAGTCTTCTCGCGAAGCGGCACCGGTGGCGCGTTCCTGCGCGAGTGCCTGCACCGCCGCGCGCGACATGTCGAACACCACACAATCGTGGCCGCCCTTGATCAGCCGCCTGACCATGTTCGCGCCCATCCGCCCCAAACCGATCATTCCGAGTTGCATGCGTCGACTCCTGATACGGGCGCTCAACGCACCCTGAGTTTTCGATAGCGGCGGATCAGCGCGTTCGTCGATCCATCGTGGGATAGATCCGCGTCGCTGCGCGCATCGAGTTCGCCGCCAATACGCTTTGCAAGAACCTTGCCGAGCTCTACGCCCCACTGGTCGAACGAATCGACGTTCCAGATCGCGCCCTGCGTGAAAACGTTGTGTTCGTAGAGCGCCACGAGCTTGCCGAGCACAGCCGGCGTGAGCATGTCGATGAGCAGCGTATTCGAAGGACGGTTGCCGTCGAACGTGCGATGCGGCACCAGCGCGTCGGGCGTACCCTCGGCTTTGAGTTCGGCTGGTGTCTTGCCGAACGCAAGCGCCTCGCCTTGCGCAATCACGTTCGCGATCAGGATGTCGTGATGCTCACCAAGCGGATTGAGGGGCTGTGCGAACGCGATGAAGTCGCACGGAACCAGGCGCGTGCCCTGGTGAAGCAATTGATAGAAAGAGTGTTGCCCATTCGTGCCCGGTTCGCCCCAGTAAACCGGCGACGTGTCGACACCCACCGGCGCGCCGTCGAGCGTAACGCGCTTGCCGTTGCTCTCCATCGTCAGCTGCTGCAGATAAGCGGGAAAACGCTTCAGATACTGCTCGTACGGCAGTATCGCCACCGTCTCCGCGCCGAAGAAACAGTTGTACCAGACCGACAGCAACGCCATCAGCACCGGCAGGTTGCGCTCGAACGGCGCCGTGCGGAAGTGCTCGTCCATTTCGTGGAAGCCGGCGAGCATCGCGCGAAAGTTGTCCGGCCCGATTGCGAGCATCGTCGACAAACCGATCGCCGAGTCCATCGAATAGCGACCGCCAACCCAGTCCCAGAACCCGAACATGTTCGCGGTGTCGATGCCGAACTTCGCCACCTCGTCACCGTTGGTGGACACGGCCACGAAGTGTTTCGCCACCGCGTTCGCATCACCCCCCAGGCCGTTCACGCTCCACGCGCGCGCGGTGTGTGCGTTCGTCATCGTTTCGAGCGTCGTGAACGTTTTTGACGACACGACGAATAGCGTTTCCGCGGGATCGAGATCGCGCGTTGCTTCCGCGAAGTCGGTGCCGTCGACGTTGGAAACGAAGCGGAACGTCAGGTCGCGCTGGCTGTATGCGCGTAGCGCCTCGTAAGCCATCACCGGGCCGAGGTCGGACCCGCCGATGCCGATGTTGACGACATTGCGGATGCGTTTGCCGGTGTGACCTTTCCACGCACCGCTGCGCACGCGTTCCGCAAACACACTAATGGCGTCGAGCACCGCGTGCACCTGCGGCACCACGTTGGCGCCGTCGACGAGAATCGACGCGGCCTTCGGCGCGCGCAACGCTACGTGCAATACCGCGCGGTTCTCCGACACGTTGATCTTGTCGCCGCGGAACATCGCGTCGATCCGGTCGCGCAAGCCGCACTCGTCCGCGAGTTGCACAAGCAACCGAAGCGTCTCTTCGCTGATGCGGTTCTTCGAGTAATCGAGATAGATGCCGCATGCGTCGAAGCTGAACCGCTCGGCTCGCCGGGGATCCAGCGCGAACAGCTCGCGCAAGTGCTGCTGGGCGAACGCGGCGTGATGCGTCTTCAGCGCCTGCCACGCGCCTCGTTCGGTCACCGGTACCGTCATCAATACTCCTCCGTTGCCTGATCTATGCTTCGATGACGTTCCGGCGTGTGCTCACGCCTTCTCGAGCTCGGTCGCTTTCGACGCGATCACACTCAACAGGTCGTGCCACGATTTGACGAACGCCTTCGCACCATCGTCCTGTAGTTGGGATGCCAGCGCCTTCACGTCGACCCCGGCCTCCGAGAACTTCGCGATCACGGCCTCGCAATCGCCGCCGCTCGGTGGAAGAAGTCCGTCGACCTCGCCGTGATCGGCAAACGCCTTCAATGTCGCCTCCGGAATCGTGTTCACCGTTAGCGGCGCCGCAAACGCCCTGATGTACATGACATCCGAGGCCTTCGGATCTTTGGTGCCGGTGCTCGCAAACAGCAGCCGCTGCGGCCGGCCACCGTTGTTCAGCACACGCTGATAACGCGGTGACGCGATCAGGTCGCAATACGCCTTGTAGCAGCGTTGGCCGATTGCTATGCCAAGCCTATTGGGGACCATCTTGGGTGCCATCTGCGCAACGGATACGTCCCACCGGCTGATGAACACCGACGCCACCGAGGCGACGTCGGCGCTCAACCCGGCCGCAATGCGGCGTTCGATGCCGCGCAGATGCGCGTCTGCCGCGGCGAGGTATTGCTCGCGAGAGAACAGCAGCGTCACATTGATGGGCACGCCCCCGAACGTTGCTTCTTCGATTGCGCGAAGACCTTCCGCAGTGCCGGGAATCTTGATGAACAGATTCGGCCGCGCGGCACGCAGATGCAGCTGCTTTGCAACGTCGGCCGTGGTTTTCGCATCGTGCGCAAGCAGCGGCGACACCTCGAGCGACACCCATCCGTCGACACCGCTGGTGCGAGCGTGCACTGAAGCGAACAGGTCGGCGGCACGGGTGATGTCGTCCATCGCGAGATCGAAGAACAGTTCCTCGCCGGAGTGACCGGCCGCCAGCCCTTCCCGGATCGCCGCGTCATACGACATGCTCGCACTGTTCTTTATCGCTTGATGGAAGATCGTCGGGTTCGACGTGAGACCCGTGACCGACCATTCGTCGATGTAACGCTGCAACGTGCCGCTGTCGAGCAGGTCTCGCGTGATGTTGTCGAGCCAGAGACTCTGCCCGAGATCGTGAAGTTGTTGCGTTGCTTTCATGTCATCTCCCGCTGTACCGAATCAGGTGCCGAATCAGGTGCGCATTCGGTGTCGCATTTCCGAAGCGTCCTTTCAGAAATCCGACCATGGCCCACGCGTGTCGTTCAACCCGATGCGCCTTCCAGCGACGCGAGCTGTTTCAGAAATGTCTCTTCGTCCATCACGGGAATGTTCAGTTCGGTGGCGCGATCCAGTTTGCTTCCGGCGCCGGGGCCCGCGACCACCTGCGTCGTCTTCGCCGATACCGAACCGGCCACCTTCGCACCGAGCGCCTGCAAACGCGCTTTTGCATCGT
>CAZLDA010000375.1:0-4720 GCA_964557875.1 uncultured Pseudomonadales bacterium
AACACCTTTCGCGATGCAGGTGATTTCCTTGCCCAAATGAACTCGCTGTACCGGGCCGACATGTGGGTGGACGCCGACGACTACGTTGAGGTGTGGTGCGAGTCGCGATCCATCGCGGGTGTAATAGAACATGACTGCCGCGAACTCGGCGTGAGTCTGTACCCGGCGGGCGGCTTCACGTCGATCACGTTGGCGTATCAAGCTGCCGAGTTCATCCGCGATCAGATCGACGACACCGACAAGACGGCGGCGAACGTCATCTACATCGGCGACTACGATCCTGCCGGTGTTCTGATCGACCGGGACATCGAACGCAAACTGCGCCATCACCTTGGTGATGATTTCCCGCTCACGTTCGACCGCATCGCCATCAACGAATGGCAGATTGACGCGTACGACCTGCCGACGAAACCGCGCAAGGTCGGCGACAAGCGGTCTCGCCAAGTGGCGTCGACCGTCGAAGCCGAAGCGATGCCAGCGGCGATTCTCCGTCAACTGTTGCGCGTCAGCATCGAGGAGTTCCTGCCGGCGCGCGCGCTTGAAGTGGCAAGGGTCGCCGAAGAAAGCGAACGCAAGGGAATGCAATTGCTGGCGCGCCAACTTTCAGATCACGGTTTATCGGGCACGGTCGATAAACTGCGGAAGGCGCGATGGTGACGAACCAGCCCGACATGTTCGCGACGGTCGAGGCCGTCGCGCTGGTATCACCGTGCCGACGCTGCGGATCAAGATCAGCCACACGCGGACCAGGACGCGGACCGCACGTTGCAGAACTGCGCTGTGTGCGCGGTCATCACGTTCGTTGGTTGCCGCGCGCCGTGGTGACGCCATGAAGCCGGTCGATCACGCACTCGCGCTCGCCGACGAGAACATCCCGGTGTTCCCGTGCAAGCCGAACAAGGCACCGATCACGGCGAGCGGATTCAAGGACGCGACGACCGACGCCGGGATCATCGCCGGATGGTGGATGCGATTCCCTGATGCGCTCGTCGCCGTGCCGACCGGCGCTGCGTCCGGCTTACTTGTGATCGACATCGACCCTGATGGTGCCGAGTGGCATCACCGGAACATCGACCGATTGCGCCCCGGTCGCGTTCACAAAACACGTCGCGGTCATCATCTTCTGTATCGGATGCCGGACACGCCGATCGCGAGTTCGGCGTCGAAGTTGTCCAAAGGCGTCGACGTGCGCGGCGAAGGCGGCTACATCATCTGGTGGCCTGCGCACGGACATGAAGCCGTCGGTTATCTGTCAGACATCACGCCGCCCCCCAGCGGTCTCGTTGCGGCGCTACAGCGCCGCAGGGAAGGTGCAAAGGCACAGCCTACAGATTGGGTTGCGGTCGCCCGCAACGGAGCGCCTGCGGGCTGCCGCAACGCCACGCTCGCCAAGATCGCGGGGCACGCATTCCGCTACCTGCCGGATCCCCACGTCGCCCGTGAACTTTGTCTCGCATGGGCAGCGTCACGCTGTCACCCGCCGATGGATTCCGTCGAAGCCGAACAAACCATTCAAAGCATCGCCGCAGCCGAGCTGCGCCGTCGGGAGTCCGAATGAGCGCGGTAGACGATCTGGCGAAGAAGCGGACGAAGAAACGCGGCGTAACCGAAGACGCGCTGGCACTGTCGTTCTGCACGTCGGAGCCGATGCTGCGCTACGTCGCGCTGTGGAATCGCTGGATGCTGTGGACCGGCGCAGTGTGGCGCGAAGACGACACGCTGGCGGTGTATGACCGAATCCGAGCGCATGTTCGTGCAGTCGGCGCGCCAAAGGATTTTCATAGGGCAGGCGTCATTGCCGCCGTCGAGCGCATGGCGAAGTCCGACCGGCGCTACGCAGCAACCGTCGATCAATGGGACGCCGACGACTGGCTGCTGAACACTCCTGGTGGCATCGTCGATCTACGCAGCGGCATCGTCAGTCCATGCGCGCCTGGTGCGTACATGACCAAGATCACCGGCTTCGCGCCCGGTGGTGCGTGCCCGACCTGGCTTCGCTTTCTCGACGAGGTGACTGCGGGCAACGCGGAGTTCGTCGCGTTCCTGCAACGTGTCGCCGGATACGCAGCGACCGGATCGACGCGCGAGCACGCGCTGTTCTTCGAATACGGCCCCGGGGGGAATGGCAAAGGGCGGTTTCTCAACGCGTTACACCAGGCGTTAGGCGACTACGCCGTCGTCGCGGAAATGAACACGTTTACCGAGACCCAATCCGACCGGCACCCGACGGACCTGGCGATGTTGCGCGGTGCGCGCCTGGTACTTGCCCAGGAAACCGAAGAAGGACGCGCGTGGGCCGAGTCGCGGATCAAGGCGCTGACCGGCGGCGACCCGATCACCGCGCGGTTCATGCGTGACGACTTCTTCACGTACACGCCGAAGTTCAAGTTACTGATCGCTGGCAACCATAAGCCGCGACTGCGCAACGTTGACGAAGCGATGCGCCGCCGTCTGCATCTGTTGCCATTCATGGTCACGTTCTCCGGGGCGAAGCGCGACGTGAATCTCGACGACAAGCTGCTCGCAGAAGGCGGCGGCATCTTGCAATGGATCATCGCCGGTGCGCGCGAATACCTACTGCATGGACTCGCACCGCCGCCGGTTGTGCTGGATGCAACCGATGAGTATTTCGCGAACCAGAACGTCTTCGAGCAATGGCTCGACGATTGCTGCGAACTTGGCGGCGATTTTTGGGATCCGCCGAAACGGCTGTTCGATTCATGGAAGCGATTCTGCGAAGGCGCGAACGAACAGCCGGGCACGCAAAAGGCCTTCGGCGACCGCCTCGCGAAGTCGGGTTTCACAAACGGCATCAACCGTGGCGCGCGCGGTGGTCGCTACTGGCAGGGGCTGAAATTGCGCCTCGAAGCGGCCCCTCAGACACACCGGTGGCAGGACTGACCGTGCAGTTAGATACGGATGATACGGATTCCTTACTTATCGACGTTCACACGCGCGTGTACACGTCGATAAGGGAAGTATCCGAATCATCCGAATCCAAAGTGCCTGAAGCGGCTTTCGCCGGATCACCGACTTCATCGACTTCACCTATTTGGATCGGAGGAAATCTGATGGTTGGACCGAACCACCGAATCGTTGACGAACAGTCCGCTACCGGCGGCATCGTCGTCGAGTACGTGCCGATACACGACAGCGGAAAAGCCGGTTTGCGACTGGTTTGCAACGGTCGCGCGATCGCTGGTGCGAGCTTCGCGTTTCTGCGAACGCTGCTGCATCTCGACGACATGAAGCTCGATCCGCACCTGCGCGCGATGGCGCAGCACCTGCGCCGCAGGCTCGAACACAAGGCGAAGAACCAGAAGCGCTTCGCGCGGACGTTCTGGAGCGGCGCGAGGGACGATGACTGATACCGCCGCCCGCCGCGCTGCGCTCGACCGTGGTCGACTGCGTGCCATTGAGCGTCGACGAGAACACTCTGCCGAGATCGAGCGCCTAGTACGCGGCGAACTCGACCGCGACATTCTCGGCGGACATCCCGCGCGTGGTCGCCCTGGTCGTATCGCTCGTCGCCTTCGCGGATCCGTTACCGAGCGCTGCGTGCACAAGGTGCTGCGCAGGATGCTTCATCCAGTCGTTCCGAAAATCTGCGAGTAGCGCTTCCAGCCGTTCCGATTCGCTGATGTACATTCCGGCCCAACGACTTCGTAAAGGGCGATTCAATGCAAGACTTCAGCGTGACCGCCATGGCTCGCGCGATCTGCGCAGAGACATTCAAGACGATCCGCAATCACGAGTGGAGCGAGCATCAAAGACTGGTCGAGCAATACGGCCCTGCGTCATCGAATCACTACCGCGCACCGGGCACGTTGTTCCGCGATCTGAGTGCCGCGTCCGCCAGTGGCGGCGGCTTTCTGGTCAACTCGCAGATCGTCGGCTTCGTCCCGTCACTGCTGGCGCAGACGGTGTGTGGCGTACACGGCGCTCAGTACCTGACGCTCGACGGCGGTCCTGCTCTGGCAGTCGTCGGTGGAACTGCGATCGTGACTTCGTGGTTGACCAACGAATCGCAGCAGATCGGCGAAGGTTCACCGACGTTCACGCAAGCGGCGGCCTCGCCGAAACTGTTGGGCGCGTACGTCGAAGTCTCGCGCCAGCTGCTGTTGCAGTCGAACGCCGAAGCGCTCCTGCGTTCTGAAATGCGCCGCGCAGCAGCGGCGGCACTCGATATCGCCGCGCTCGCTGGATCCGGTGTGTCGGGTCAACCGACCGGCGTTCTGTCCGCATCGGGAACTGGTAGCTTCACCGGCGCATCACTAAGCGCTTCAGCCATCCGCAATGCGCAGACTGACATCGCGCCGTCGACGCAGCCCGGCACGGTCGTTGGCATGGTCACCACTCCGGCGATTACCGAAACGCTGTCCACGCGCCCGCGCGTTGCGAGTTCTGATCGGATGTTGTTAGAAGGTCCATCGCATGACGGCACCGTCGAAGGCATTCGCTGTCTCGGTACGTCAGCGATGCCGGCAGCGACCGCGATCGTCGGTAACTTCGCCGCCATGACGTTCATCGAATGGGGCGCGGGCATCGAGATCATGGTCGATCCGTACACCAAGTTTCAGCAAGGCATCGTCGCCATTCGGCTTTTGCTGCCGTGCGATGTTCTGTTGCTTCGACCTTCAGCGTTTTCAATTGCAACGGGAATTTCATGATGAGCGCGAGCACGCCGTTTAGACCATGGCCTACGTCTTCGAAGCGCAGG
>CAZLDA010000376.1:0-4683 GCA_964557875.1 uncultured Pseudomonadales bacterium
CCTTCTCCATTCCGTTGGGGAACGGCATGGCGCTGCCCGGTTCAACCGAAAATCCCTCGCGCGGTGTGAAGCGATACACCTTGCCGGTGTCGGCACCGAACAGCGCCCCGGTTAGTGTGGCCCACAGCTGACGGTTCTTCGGCATCATGTCGGTAACCCAGAAACCGCCGTCGCGCCGCGCCACCACGTCGTTGAAGAACGCGTGATCGGGTGCCAAAACGCAACCGCGCCAGCGCAACGACAAACCATCGTTGCTGCGTTCGATGCGCAGATACTCCACGGACTCGCGGCCGCCGTGGTTGACCACCAGCAACTCTTCACCGCCATCGGCGCGCTTCTCGATGTCGATGCCGTGAGGCGCAAAGTCCTCTATCGACGGCGGCGGGCAACTGTGGTCGCCCCAGTCGCGCTCGTCTTCGAACTCGCCAACGGGGAAAAGCACTTCGACGCGGCCACTGCCAGGCTGGTACGCGGCGATGCTGCCCGAGGGTCGGCCGCTTCGTTCCGCCATCTGGCTGATCAACAGCCAGTCGTTCGGTGGAACCGCAACAATGTCTTCGGGATTGCGAAACTCGCAGACGGGTTCGATGCCGTCCGCGGGGTTGCATCCGAGCACCGGCGTTACCGACGACGAGCATCCCGCCAAGCCGAGCCCCAACAGAACCGCAACGGCGCGAATCACGCGCGATCAGCGGGCATAGCTCTCGCTCTCACCGAGCTTGAAGTTCACTCTACTGACGAGTTCCTTCACCACCGGTTTGCCGTCGCTGATCGCCGGATGGAAGCGCCAACCCCGCACGGCAGCAACGGCGGCTTCGTCGAACACGCCGGGCGGATCGGAATCGACCACGCGCACGTTCGTGACGCTACCGTCGATCGAGACGTCGTAGGCGACACGCACATAGCCCTCGACCTTCTTGTCCTTCGCCTCCGCCGGGTACACCACACCACCGGCCGAGACGATCTCGGGCGGACGCGAGGTCGACGCGCACCCCACCAAAACAAGCGCAATCCACAACAACGTCGCAGCGCGTTTCATGCGGCCTCCCCTCCTTGCAATACGAGGTACTGGCGCTCGGCCGCGTCGCACGTCGTTGCTTCTTTGTCGCGCGGATAGGCAATAGCGCCGTCGGGCGCGTATTGAAGAATGTACGATTTGCGCACCCCAGTGGTGACGTTGGGGCCGGTTCGATGCGGCGTAAGGCTCGAAAACACCACGATGGAGCCGGCTTTCGCTTCCACCGGAACGGCGCCCTCGACGTCCTCTAAGCACTCGAAGCCGAGCGGCGTCCACCGATGCTGCAGAGTACCGAGCCGGTGCAGCCGCGGCACCACCCACGGGCAGCCGTTGTCGATCGTGGCGTCGGTGAGTGCGATCCAGCACGTCAGATACTGCTGCGGTTCGATGTACGTGTAGCCGTTGTCCTGATGCCAGGGAAATTCCTTGTCCGCCTCCGGCTTCTTGTACACCGACTGATCCCAGTACAGGCGCACGTCCGAGCCGATCAGGTCGTGGCACAGGTCGAGCAGCAGCGGATGTCGCGAGAACTCGCGCAACTTCGCCGATTGCGCAACCAGATGCGGCCGGAACGTGATCTCTCCCGCGCGTGCAATGCCGAACGTACCGCCGTCGCGCGTCCGTAGAAAAGCTTCGGTCTGCGCCTCGAGCGGGTCGATTGCGGCGACCACCGCAGCCACTTCCTGCGCCGTGAACGCGTTTCGCAAGAGCACGTAGCCCTCCTCCGCGTACGCCTTCGCCTCCATGTCGCTCAACCGGCGCAATGGTGCGTTGGTGCGTTGCCATTCGAAGCGCGTATTGCGCGGATGCCGTTCGTAGCGCATCAGCCGTCCTCTCGCTAGTCCGCGCCGATTGTAAACCGCTCGCGTGCGAGTTCGTCGGGTTGCCGTTCGGCACATCGATATCCGCGCAGCCGCCACGCAAAGCGATACGTGCCTGCCCCTATTCGATACTGCGGCAACGTATCAGGCCCGCACGCACCCGTGCCGACGCCACGATTCAGATGATTGAGGTGCACGTCGATTTCGTCGCGACGCACCAGATCGACCGTGTGTCGTGCGGCGTATAGATCGTCGGCAGTGAAATGGCTGACGGAGAACTGCGCCGGCGCATCGGGCTGCATCAGCAGGCCGAGCGTGCCGTCGGTCAATGCCAGCCAGCGCACGTCGGTGTGATTGCCGTGTTCCTGCGGCGTTACGTAGGGAACGTATTCGTCGTCGACGCTCGATGTGTAGCGGCCCAGCGGGTAGCCGAATTGCCGGTCGGAATAGTTTTCCTCGGGGCCGCGCCCGTAGTAGTGCAACTGCTCCAATCCACCCCGTAGCCGCAGCAACACGCCCAGGCGCGGCAGGTCGTCGAGCTCGCGCGGAACCTGCACTTCCTGCGTCAACAGCATTTCGCCGTTTCCGATCACCCCCCAGCGCTCGCGTTGGCGAATTTCGCCGTTAACGCCGCGCAGCGTGTGAACGAGAGTGCGTTCCAGTTCGAACGCGCCGCCTTTGGACGGCTTGATGCGCACCTTCGTAACGCGCGAACGGACATCCGCCAGATTCCACGCCTGCCACTTCGTGAGCACGCCGCTCACACGCGGCGCCAGCCGAACACCGTCGTTATCCGTGGGCGCTCGCCATATCGATAAGCGCGGCGACGCAGCCAGCAAGCCACGGCCCGCGAACGCGAGTTGCGTCAGTTCGCCGGTTGCGGCTTCGAACTGCAATGTCAGGTCCGACGCGGCAACGTCGATATGCGTTTTCGTAGGCACAACCATCGGCGCCGGCGTGGGCGCCGCGCGCCGTCGCGGTGTTGCACCGTGGCCCAGCGAGAACTCGTCGAAGCCCACCTGATGGCCCGCGTCGGCCCAGGCGTGATCGCGCTTCAACTCGTACACGAGGCGAATCATCAGTTCCTGACCGGGTTGCAGATGCGGCGCGTGGAACTTCGGCGCAATCGTCCGCTGCGCGCCCGGCTCTATCGCCGGCACCGTCAGCACTTGTTCCGACACCGGCGTTCCATCCACCAGCGCGATCAGGCGCACCTGATAACGCGAGCTGTCCACGAAGTTGTTCCAGTTCGCGATTTCGATTCGCAACGGCGCGCGTTGTACCAACCGCGCCCGCAGCGGCCGGCCGATTCGGTGATGTTCCCAGATGCCCGGATGCGGCGTGCGGTCGGGCCATACCACGCCGGTGCAGCAGAAGTTCGCGTCGTTCGGGAAGTCGCCGTAGTCGCCGCCGAAACCGTAGTAGGCACGTCCGTCGGCGTCGTGTTCGAGATATGCCTGATCCACCCAGTCCCAGATGAATCCGCCCTGCAGGCCTGGCTGCGACTCGATCAGATCCCAGTAGTCTTTGAGGCTGCCGTTCGAGTTGCCCATCGCATGCGAGTACTCGCACATGATCAACGGCTTGTCGCCGCGATAGCTCTTCGCCCAGTGCGCGAGTTCGCGAATCTCCGGATACATCGGCGCGATCACGTCGGAAGCCGGCACGTCGAGGTCGCACCGTTCCGCCAACGACATTTCGAAGTCGCGTCCCTGGAACTGGCCCCACGCAACGAACAGCGAACCTTCATAATGCAGCGGCCGCGTTGGATCGTTGGCGCGCGACCAGGCGGCCATCGCATCGTGCACCGCGCCGTAGCCGCTTTCGTTGCCGAGCGACCACATGATGATGCTGGGGTGATTGCGATCGCGCGCCACCATCCGTTGGAACCGCGTCATGAACGACGTGGAATAACGAGTATCGTGCACAAGGCTGCGCAATCGGGCATGCGTCTCAATGTTCGCTTCGTCCACCACGTACAGGCCGAGCTCATCGCAGAGATCGTAAAAGCGATGATCGTTCGGATAGTGCGCCGTGCGTACCGCGTTGAAGTTGAAGCGTTTCATCAGCACCAGGTCTTCGCGCATGTCGTCCACGCCGAACGTCTTGCCGTGCACCGGATGGAACTCGTGGCGATTCACGCCGCGAATGAACACGCGCTCGCCGTTGATGAACAACGTCTTGTCGCGCACGTCAACGCGCCGGAAGCCGAAGCGCTGCGAAACCGCTTCAACCACTACGCCATCGGGCGTAACCAGCTCAGCGACGACGCGATACAACTGCGGCGTTTCGTGCGTCCACGCGGTGATGCCGCGAATCTCCAGCGATTCGCGCACCACGGCGCCGGTGTGAATCGCCGAGGAGACGCTCGACGCGCGATGCGAGTGATGGCGATAAACCTGCACTTCGCCGCCCAACGGTCTGCGCACCGATTTACGCCCCGACTTCTGTACGAGCGCGCGTCCGTTCAGCGTCTCGACGCTGTAGCGCAGGGTCCAGCCGGCTTCCAGAACGCCCGCCGCTTCGCCTTCGATCTTCAACGTACCCGCTTTCAGATCGTCGGTGAGTCCGGCCGTCAGCCGCAGGTCCTGAATGTATGCCGCACCCGTGCAATACAACTCTACGCCGCGATGAAACCCCGGTTGCCACCATTGATCCTGATCTTCGATGTAACTCGCGTCGGACCAGCGGATGATCATGGCGGCCAGGATGTTCCTGCCGCGCCTCAGGTGCGGCGTCAGCTCGAATTCCGCCGGCAATCGCGAATCTTTCGACAACCCGACGAACACACCGTTGAGGTACACCAGCAGCACACTGTCGGCCGAGCCGACGTGGAGCACGACG
>CAZLDA010000377.1:0-4676 GCA_964557875.1 uncultured Pseudomonadales bacterium
GAACACCGCGCCCGCGGTGACCGCGACAATGGAGATCAGGTCAGCGACGTTCATCGGCAGAATCCGTTTCCGCGCCATCGGGCGCTGGAGCGGCTTTCACGAACGCGATCGACACGAACGCTGCGAGCAGCGCCAGCGTGAGAGCAACGTCGATCGCCGCTGCCGTGGCGCTGGCCGCGCCGAGCAACAACAGTCCGGCGATTCCACCCGTGCCGAGCAACTGCGCAGCCATCACGCGATCGGCATCGGCGGGTCCACGCAACACGCGCACGAGACCGAGCGCCACCATCGAGAGCACGAAGCCGGACGACGCGAGAAAGAACTCAGCCATGGCGCTGTCCCACGACGAGACCTTTGGCGAGCAGCCGCTCCTCCGCCGCAATCTGTTCGGCGACTGCCACTCCGGTGTCGAGCGCGTGATAGATGATCGCGCCCTCTTCTTCGCCGGCCGGCACTGAGCCCGGCAGCAGGCTCGTAATGGTGGCGAACGTGTTTCGCGCGAGGCCGCGCGGAAGACCGAGTTGACAGCGCACGAAGCCGGGGCGCAGCGGCATGCGTGGATCGAACGCACGCCGTGCAACGTCGAAGCCCGCGAGCACCGACTGCCACAGGAAGTGCGGCAACAGCATGATCAAAGCGCCGAAGCGCATTCGTCCCGCTTCGGGCGGCAGCAGCACGAGGCTGGTCCACGTCGCCGCAAACACTGCGATGAGGCCGATGACGAGATCGGCCGGTTTCGCGCTCGGCAGCAGGATGATCCAGAACACGAGAAACGCCGTCGCGCGCGTGAACGCGGTGTGACCGCGCGTGAGCGCCGTGTGACGTTTCGGAAGCCTGGTCACGTTGGCTCGGTCGCCGGCGGCGGATCGTCGCCGAACACGGTGACGTACAGCACGGGCAACAGAACCAGCGTCAACAACGTTGCAACCAGCAGTCCGCCCATGATCGCAAACGCCATCGGACCCCAGAACACGGTCGGTGCGATCGGAATCAAGCCGAGTACCGTCGAGATGGCCGTCAACATCAACGGCCGCATCCGTGACGTCGCCGCCGACATCACGGCGTCGATCACGCTCTTACCTTCGGCCCGGTCGGTCTCGATCTGCACCACGAGAATCACCGCGTTCTTCGCGATCATGCCGATCAGCGCGAGGATGCCGAGAATCGCAACGAAGCCGAGCGGCCGGTTGAACACCAGCAGCGCCAGAACGACGCCGATCAATCCGAGCGGCAACAGGCTGACAACCATCGCAAGACGCCGGAAGCTGAGGAGCATCAGCATCATGATCGACAGCATCAGCACGATCATCAGCGGAACGACCGCGAACACGGATGCGCTCGAGGTCGCGCTCTCTTCATACAGTCCGCCGGTAACGACTCGATAATGGTGCGGTAGATTCGCGTCGAACTCGGCCACCTTCGGTGCGAGCGCGGATACCACCTCGTCCGGCAACACACCGTGCACCACGTCGGCGCGTACGGTCAGCGTCGGCACGCGGTCGCGCCGCCAGACGAGCGGAAATTCCTGTTCCTCCACGAACGTCGCGAACTGCTGCAGCGGCACCATACGCCCGCTCGGCGTGGGTACCTGCAGCGCGCTCAAAGTCTCGAACGACGCGCGTTCTGCGTCGGTGGCGCGCGCCACGACGTTGATGAGGTAGATGTCGTCGCGCAGTTGCGTGACCGTCGATCCGGTGACGGAGGCATTCAACACCGCGGCCAGCGCGCGCGAACTGACTCCGAGGCGGCGCGCTTCGTCCTGATCCACGTTCACGCGCACCTGGCGGGCCGGCTCCATCCAGTCGAAGTGCACGTGTCGCGTGCGGGGGTCCGATGCCAGCACGTTTGCGAAGTCGAGCGCGAGCCGGCGCACCTCTTCCTGATCCGGACCCGACACGCGGTACTGCAGCGGCCAGCCGACTGGAGGACCGAGTTCCAGCGGCGAAACGCGCGACACGAGATCCGGGAACTCTTCGGCGAGCGTTTTCTCCAGTTTCAACTGCAGCCGCTCGCGCGCTTCGAGGTCTTTCGCAACCACCACGAACTGCGCGAAGAACGGATTCGCAAGCTGCACGTTCAGCGTGAGGATGAAGCGGATCGCGCCACGGCCCACGTACGCGCTGAAGTGATCGACGTCGGGGTCGGCCTTGATGATCGCTTCGAGTCGCTCCACCTGCGCTTCCGTCGAGTAGATGGACGCGTTCTGCCGTAACGTCAGATCGACTGTGAGTTCCGGGCGGTCCGAAGCGGGGAAGAACTGCTGCGGCACGAACCGCAACAGAAAGATCGCGACCACGAACGCGCCGATGGTCAGGCCGATGGTCAACCAGTTGGCGTTGATCGCCGCGCGCAGAAATCCGCTGTAGGCGTCGATCACCTTGCTCGGCTTGGCATCGTCTTCCGCCTTCGGCACCTTCAGGATCGCCTTGCCGATCAGAGGCGCGAACATCACCGCGACCAGCCACGACACGATCAACGACATTGCGACGACCGAGAAGATCGAGAACGTGTATTCGCCGGCCGAACTGCGCGCGAAGCCGATGGGCACGAAGCTCGAGATCGTCACCAGCGTGCCGATCAGCATGGGTGCCGCCAGCGTGCGATACGCAAACGTCGCCGCTTCGTCCTTCGAATCGCCCGCACCGAGCCTGCGGATCATCGCGTCCACCGTCGTCATCGCGTCGTCTACGAGCAGCGTCAAGGCGATGATCAACGCACCGAGCGAGATGCGGTGCAGATCGGTGTGCGTGATGTCCATCACCGCGAACACGATCGCAAGCGTCAGCGGAATTGCGAGTGCAACGACCGCGCCCGGCCGCACGCCGAGACTGACGAAGCTGCACGCGAGAATGATGATGATCGCCTGCCACAGCGACGCCATGAAGTCGTTGATCGCTTCGTCCACGGTTACGGCCTGGTCGGCAACCAGCACCGGCTCGATGCCATGCGGCAGATTCGCCGTGATGTCGGCCATCTCGGCGCGCACGTTGTGGCCGAGCGCCAGGATGTCGCCGGAGTCGCGCATCGCTATTGCGAGGCCGATCGCGGGTTTGCCGTTGACCCTGAACATCGGCTGCGGCGGGTCCACGAAACCGCGCCTGACGGTTGCGATATCGCCGAGCCGGAAAATCCGGTCACCCGACACGAAGTTGACGTTCTCGACGTCGGCTTCGTTGTCGAATGCCCCGGTGACGCGCAGGAACACGCGCTCCTGTTCGGTCTGTATCACGCCGGCGGGGCGCACCAGGTTCTGCGCCTGCAACGTCGCAAGCAGGGTGGCGTAGTCGAGCCGCATACCGGCGAGCCGCTCGGTCGAGAACTCGATGAAGATCTGTTCGTCCTGCTGACCGAGCAGTTCGATCTTCGATACGTCCGGCAGCAGCAGGAGCCGTGAGCGCGCCGCTTCGACGTAGTCGCGCAACTCGCGGAACGTGAAACCGTCTGCCGTGAAGGCGTAGATGATCCCGAACGTATCGCCGAAATCGTCGTTGAAGAACGGGCCGACGACGCCGGTCGGTAACGTCTGGCGCATGTCGCCGATGTTCTTGCGCACCTGGTACCAGACATCGGGTACCTCGGCCGGTGGGGTGGACGTCAGCAGGTCGACGAAGATGGTCGTCTGTCCGGCCGTGGTGTAGCTGCGCACCCGATCGAGGTGGTTGGTTTCCTGCAGCGTGCGTTCGAGCCGCTCGGTGACCTGCTTCAGCGTTTCATCGACCGTCGCACCGGGCCACGCGGCGGCGACGACCATCGTGCGGAACGTGAACGCAGGGTCTTCGCCGCGGCCGAGCCCCTTGAACGAAAGCGCGCCGGCCACGACTGCGACCACCATCATGAATACGATCAGCGAGCGGCGCTCGAGCGCCCACTGCGAAAGGTTCGGACCAATCACTGAGCAGTCTCGAGCGGGCGTACCTTCTGGCCGGGCCGCAGTGCCTGCGCGCCCGCGGTCACGACCACGTCACCCGCATTCAGGCCGGAGGCGACTTCCACCCTGACCGGGTCGGAGGTTCCGATCTCGATGTTGCGCGACGCGACCACACCGGATTTGTCGACCACCCACACCGCCGCCTGCCGGTCGGTGCGGATCACCGCCGACGGTGGGATTTCGATGATCGTCGACTTCGTCAGCGTCATACGACCGGTAACGGTGGAACCGAGCCGCATCGCGGGCGGCGGATCCTTCAGCGCGACCCTCACACGGAACGTACCTGTTACCGGATCTGCGCGCGGCGCCACTTCGCGCACCGTTCCCGTCACCACGACCTGTGGATCGGCCGTCAACGCGACGCTGATCGCCACTTTCTGTTCCGCCGAATCCTTGATCCGCGCCGGCACGTCGAACACCGCATCGCGGCCGCCTTCACGCGCAACCTGCACGATCATGCGTCCCGCGCCAACGACCTCACCCGGTTCCGCACCTTGCGCGGTGACGACACCGGCAACGTCGGCGACGAGCTTGGTGTAGCTCAATCGGTTTTCCGACAGCGTGACCTGTGTCTGCGCCGATTCGACCTGCGACTGGACGGACTTCAACCTCGCTTCCGTCTGCTCGAACGACGCGCGCGACACGGCGTTCTCGGCCACCAGATCGCGGAACCGCGTGAAGTTGTTGCGCGCCTCATCGAGTTGGGCACGGGCCGCTCCAACGCCTACGAGCAGACCGGCCTGGGCAT
>CAZLDA010000378.1:0-4657 GCA_964557875.1 uncultured Pseudomonadales bacterium
GCGTCGATGCGCAACGTATCCGATATGTACGGGCCACAGTCGAGTTCGTTCGTGTAAATCGTCTCGATGGTGGACACACCGGCCTCGAGCAACTTGGACAGCACTTCGTCGGTGATGATCGCGTTACACGGAATCAGGATCTCACCGGTGTCCTGGTTGACGATGTCGCGCGCAATCACGCGGTCGAGCAGGTACTCACGCGGGACGTCGAGGCGACGCAGACCCGATTTCTCGAGCAAGCGTACATGGCGCGCCGTGATACGACGGCCGACTTCGACGATGGTGTCGCCTTTCTTGTCCTTGATCTCGAACGATGCAACGTCGCCGCGCATCCGCTCGGGGATCAGGTCGATCGAGAAGCCGTCTTTCTTCACATGGAACTGGTTCGTCTCGAAGAACATCTCGAGCATCTGCTCGGACGTGAAATCGAGCGCGCGCAGCAGAATCGTCGCCGGCAGTTTGCGGCGGCGGTCGATACGTACGAACACGCAGTCCTTCGGATCGAATTCGAAATCGAGCCAAGAGCCGCGGTAAGGAATCACGCGGCCGTTGTAGAGCAACTTGCCTGACGAGTGCGTTTTGCCGCGGTCGTGGTCGTAGAACACACCGGGCGAACGGTGCAGCTGCGAAACGACGACGCGCTCAGTACCGTTGATGACGAATGTACCGTTCTCGGTCATGAGCGGAATTTCGCCCATGTACACTTCCTGCTCTTTCACGTCCTTCACCGCTTTGGAAGCGGATTCACGGTCGTAGATGATCAGGCGTACGCGCACGCGTAGCGGCGCCGCGTAAGTAATGCCGCGCGACACGCATTCTTTGACGTCGAACACGGGATCGCCCAGGCGATAGTCGACATACTCGAGCGCCGCGTTGCCTGAATAGCTGACGATCGGAAACACCGAGCGGAATGCCGCATGCAGACCTGCGTCCTGTCGCTCCTCTACGGTTCCGTTCAGCTGCAGGAATCGGTTGTAGGAGTCGATCTGGATCGAGAGCAGATACGGAATCTCCATGATTTCCGGCAGCTTGCCGAAATCCTTTCGGATCCGCTTTTTCTCAGTGAAGCTATACGCCATTCGAATCTCCCGGTTGCTCAACTTTTTCGCCTAACTGCCTTTCGCCCAACTGCGTATCAAACGGTGCCCAACGACAAAAGGCTGGTACGACGCGAACCTTCGGTCGCGTCGCCAGCCATTCGATCGAGCGCGTCGCCAGATCGAAACTCAAGTAGGTTACTTGAGCTCGACAGTGGCGCCGGCTTCCACCAGCAGCTTCTTGATCTCTTCAGCCTCTGCTTTGCTCACGCCATCCTTAACCGATGAGGGCGCGCCGTCGACCAGATCTTTGGCTTCTTTCAAGCCGAGACCTGTGACAGTACGAACTGCCTTGATCACATTTACTTTCTTGTCGCCGACCGTCGCGAGAATCACGTTGAACTCGGTCTTCTCTTCCGCGGCCGGTGCTGCTGCGCCGCCCGCTGCAGCCGGAGCTGCGGCTACGGCCGCTGCCGCCGTTACACCGAACTTCTCTTCCATCGCCTGAACGAGTTCGACGACCTGCATGACGCTCATGTCGGCGATCGCGTTCAAAATATCGTCTTTGGACAAAGCCATCTCGAAATCTCCTGACTATCTCTTCGAATCTGGGTTGCTTGGATGAACAACTTGGTACCGATCGACTACGCCGCCGCTTCTTTCTGATCGCGGACCGCCGCCAACGTGCGCACCAGCTTTCCTGGTATTTCGTTGAGCGTACGAGCCAGCTTCGCGATGGGTGCCTGCATCACCGCCATCAGAAGCGACAACGCTTCCTCACGGGTCGGCAACGTTGCGACGCGATCGAGCTGATCTGCGCCCAACAACACTCCACCAATCGACAACGCTTTGACTTCGAGCTTCTCGAACGTCTTGGCGTATTCCTTCATCAGACGCGCGGCTGCGCCAGGATCTTCCTGGGAGAACGCGACGAGAGTAGGACCGACGAGCGCCGACTTAAGGCATTCGTGTTCCGTTCCCTCGACCGCGCGCTTCGCCAACGTATTGCGGATGACGCGCAAGTAAACGCCCGATGCACGCGCTTTCGTGCGCATTTCGGTCATTTGCGTGACGGTCAATCCACGATAGTCAGCCAACACGGCGGACAACGCTTTCCCAGCGACTTCGTTCACCTCGGCAACGATCTCTTGCTTGTGCTCGAGTTTCAGTGCCATCGATGCTCTCCTGGATGACGCCGGTTTCCCGGCCTACCTTCGTTCCATTGATCCGCCCGTTAAGACAGACCGGTTGCACGGCGAGATCCAGATCTCGTTCAAGACTCACCGCCTGCGTGGGCTCTTTCGACTTAAGCCGACGCCGGAGAACCAGCGCCGACGCCCACGGTCTTTGACGGACCGCAATGCCTTACGACATCACGGCGCCCTCAAAACAGTTCAGCCCTCTAACGAGGCCTGATCGATGGCCACGCCGGGTCCCATGGTCGTCGATAGCGTGATCTTCTTGAGATACACGCCCTTCGCCGACGCCGGCTTTGCCTTTCTCAAATCTGTCAGCAGCGCTTCCAGGTTTTCTTTGATCTCTTTCGGACCAAATCCAACCTTACCGACGCTGCCGTGAATGATTCCGGCCTTATCGGCGCGGAATTGAACCTGACCCGACTTTGCGTTCCGGACCGCGGTTTCAACATCGGGCGTCACCGTTCCGGTCTTTGGATTGGGCATCAATCCGCGCGGGCCGAGCACCTTACCGAGTTGGCCGACGATGCGCATCGCATCCGGCGTTGCGATCACGACGTCGAAATTCAATTCGCCGCCTTTGATCTGCTCCGCGAGATCCTCAAAACCCACGAGGTCCGCGCCGGCTGCCTTCGCCTTGTCTGCATTGGCGCCTTGCGCGAACACCGCGACACGCGTGATCTTGCCGGTGCCGTGCGGCAACGTGGTTGCGCCGCGTACTGCTTGGTCCGACTTGCGCGGATCGACGCCTAAATTGATCGCGACGTCGATCGACTCTTTGAATTTTGTCGTTGCCACTTGGTTCAGCAGTTTCACTGCATCGTCGACCGAATAGCTCTTCTCGCGGTCGATCTTCGCCGCGATGGCCTTCATGCGCTTCGATAGCTTCGCCACGTTAGAGCCCCTCCACGTCGATACCGGCACTGCGCGCGCTGCCGGCGATAGTGCGTACCGCCGCCTCTAAATCCGCAGCAGTCAGGTCGGGAGTTTTCAGCTTCGCGATCTCTTCGACCTGCGCGCGCGTCACTTTGCCGACCTTGGTGGTATTCGGAACGGCACTGCCCTTCTCGATCCCTGCCGCCTTTCGCAGCAACACGGCTGCCGGCGGTGTTTTCTTGATGAAGGTGAAGCTGCGGTCGCTGTACACGGTGATCACGACCGGAATCGGCATGCCGACTTCCATGCCCTGCGTGTCGGCGTTGAACGACTTGCAGAACTCCATGATGTTCACGCCGTGCTGACCGAGCGCCGGGCCGACCGGCGGACTCGGGTTCGCCTTGCCTGCCGGCACCTGCAGGCGGATGTAGGCCTGGACTTTCTGTGCCTTCTATCTCTCCTTGTATGGGTTCAAGCGTGCGTCGACATTGCGAATCGCACTCCCCTGACCGCGCCGTTGCGCGGCGTTTTTTTGTCACCTGCCGCGCTCAGCGCGACAACTCAACCTTTCTCGACTTGCGCGAAGTCGAGTTCCACCGGCGTTGAGCGTCCGAAGATCGTTACGCCCACCACCAAACGGCTCTTCTCGTAGTTGACGCTCTCGACCACGCCGTTGAAATCGTTGAACGGACCATCGGTGACGCGCACCAATTCGCCCGGTTCGTAGATCGTCTTCGGCGTCGCCTTGTCGCCACCCGATTCCACACGATCGAGGATCGCCTTCGCTTCGTTTTCCGTCAGCGGGGCCGGCCGATCTGCCTTGCCACCGATGAAACCCATCACGCGCGGGGTTTCTTTGACCAGGTGCCACGTCTCGTCGTTCAACTCCATTTCGACCAATACGTAGCCCGGGAAGAATTTGCGTTCGCTGCGACGCTTCTGCCCGGCGCGCATCTCGACCACTTCTTCCGTCGGAACCAGTACCTGGCCGAAGTACTCCTCGAGCTTCGACAAACCGATCCGTTCCTTCAGCGCCCGGGCGACGTTCTTCTCGAACCCCGAATAGGCGTGCACTACGTACCAACGTTTCGCCATCGCGCTACCCGATCACAATAGAAACAATCCAGCTCAACAACGAGTCGAGCCCCCAGAGAATCATCGAGAACACCAATACCAACAGGACCACGATGAACGTCGTCTGAGTTGTTTCCTGTCGAGTCGGCCAAACTACTCGTCGAATCTCGACGCGCGATTCCTTGATCAATGCCCACAACGCCCTGCCCTGGTTCGTTTGAAACGAGAGCAGCGTTGCACCTGCAGCGAGCGCCAGCAGCGCGAGCACCCGGTAAAGCAACGATTGGTCCTGGTAGTACCAGTTCCCAAACACACCGCCGGCCACGATCGCCGCGACAACGATCCACTTTAACCAATCGGTAGCTGACTGGCCGGTCTCGGTACTTGTAGTCACTAACTTAAGATCCTTCGAACGCCATGATGGCAGGCCAGGAGGGAATCGAACCCCCAACCTGCGGTTTTGGAGACCGCTGC
>CAZLDA010000379.1:0-4649 GCA_964557875.1 uncultured Pseudomonadales bacterium
GCATTCGTCATCGTCGACATGGCGGTGGCCGCCCTGCTCGGCGTCAGCGTGCGGCTTGCAACCGGCATTCTCGACCGTACCGACGTGATGGCCAGCATCGACGCCGCGTCGGGGCCTTTGTTACTGCTCGCAGGCGGCATGATCGTCGCACAGACACTCGGCAGCACGGGCATCTTCGACCGCATCAGCACCGCCTATCTGCGCGCGACACACGGCAGCGGCAAACGCTTCCTGTTGCTGCTGATCGCACTCGTGGCTGCGCGCTGCTGCCGAACGCTACTACCGTGGTGCTGCTGGCGCCGATCATCGTACGCGTAGCGAAGGCGCTGGAAATCGACATCGTCAAACCGTTGATCGTCACGGCCATCGTCAGCAATTCAGCGGGACTGCTCACGCTGGTCGGCGATCCTGCAACATTCATAGTCGGCCACGCGATCGGCATGAGCTTCGGCGAATACATCAAACGCGTCATCCTCGGTGGCCTGCTCAGCATTGCAACGGTTGCGGCGCTGATGCCGTTGCTGATGCGCGATATCTGGCGGGTGCAGCGCCCTACCCCGACACCGCCCGAAGACCGTCCACTGGAACGGCCCGGCTTCGCACTTGTTTCGGTGGCTCTGCTGGTCGGCATGATCGCGCTGTTCATCTTCGGCGAAGACCTGCCGACCAAGATCATCCCTCCCGAGACGGCGTTCATCGCCGGATCGGTTGCCCTACTTGCCATCAGCGCGGTACGCGTTTCCAGCGTCGACGCGGTAATTCGCGAACTCGACTGGCGCACACTGATTTTCCTGGCCGCTACGTTCTGTCTCGTGCAGGCGGTGACGAATACCGGCCTGCTGCAGACTCTTTCGCTGCAACTCTACGGATGGTTCGGCGCGCAACTCGACGTGGTATCGATGAACCTGCTCGCAGGCGTCGGCCTGCTCTCGAGCGTGCTGGCGAACACACCGGTGGTCGCCGCGTGCATCGTCATGGTGAAGGGTTATCTGGTCGCCGCCGAGGTGGTACCGGAGGCAGCGCTTTCGCATGGTTTTACGGGCTGGCCGCTCGCAACGCTGCCCGTGTTCATCGCGATGATGTTCGCCGGCACGCTCGGCGGAAACGCAACGCTCATCGGAGCCGCGGCCAACCTCGCCGCAATCGGCGTGGGCGCGCGGCACGGTGCGAAGGTGACGTTCATGACATGGGCACGCTTAGGCGTGCCGATGACGATTGCACAACTCGCAGTGTCGGCGCTGTACGTGCTGGCGCTGTTTGCGCTCTTCAGTTGAGAGATCAGTGCGGCTCGCAGCGGAGGTCAAGACGTGTTCAGCCTGACTAACGATTCACTCGAGGTGCAGCTGCTCGATCCGGCGGCGGACCGCGCGCGCTTCGGCGTGCGTTACTGCACCGGCGGCTACATCTTCCAGATTCGCGACAACGTGCACGGCGACGTGCTGAGCGGGCCGACGTTTCCCGACAGCTTCAACTGGTTCGACGGCCAGGGCATTCCGGACGCCTTCAATCTGGGTCCGCTGAACTCGAACAAGACGCTGGGCGAAGCACTGATCATCGGCATCGGCGTATGTGACACGCAGGCGCGCACCGTCAAATCGTTCAGCGATTGGCACGTCACGCGCGGCACCGACTCAGTCGCATTCGAAACGCGGCAGACGTACGAAGACTTCTCGTTGACGCTGGCGCGAACGGTCTCGCTGCACGAACGCACCGTGCGTTCGCACACCATGCTCGCGAACGTCGGCAAGGCGCCGGTACCGATGCGCTGGTTCCCGCATCCGTTCTACCCGCAAACCGCAACCGACGAACTGTTGTGGATCAACGCGCCGCTCAACTGGCGCGACGCCAACGGTTATACCCGGCTCCAGAACGGGTTCATCGCGCGCACGGGTTGGCCTTGGAAAGACGGCCACTATCAGCCGCTCGATCACGATGCAACGGCGCCGCTGATTCTGCTGCAACGACATCCGACACTCGGTCTCGTTTCGGCGGCATGCAGTTACGTGCCGGACTACTTCCCCATCTGGGGCAATGCCGCGACATTTTCGTGGGAGCCATTCCTCGAACGCACGGTATTCCCGGGGCAGTCGTACAGCTGGTGGATCGATTATTCGTTCTGACGCAGATCAAGGCGCGGCACGAGCCGCAGATGCCGTTCGTGCAAAACACGCTCTCGGCGCAACGCTGGATCGGTTCGAAGATGGAACACTGCCGGTGTTCGCCGTCGGCGACACGTACGTCATCAAGCTGTTCCCGCTCGACGAACCTGCGCACTTCGAAACGGAACGCACGGCGCTTGCACGCATCGACGGTTCGCTATCGATCCCGACACCGCGTCTGATCGAAGCGGGGCAAATCGATGAATGGCATTTCATCGCGATGACCCGAATGAGCGGCGAGACGTTGTCGCGCGTGTGGCCCGCGATACCGGTGGACGAACGTCTCACGTTGACGCGATGCGTAGGCACGGCGCTCGCCGAACTGCATTCGATTTCCATTGACGCCTGCGCCGCGCTCGCCGTCGATTGGCCCGCGTTCATGCGCGACCAGCGGGCGACGGCCGTGGCGCGTCAGGCCGCGAAAGGCCTCGCGCCCGAATGGCTGCATCAGGTGGACGACTTCCTCTATCGCTGGATGCCGAGCGACGACGGACGACGTGTGCTGCTGCACACCGAAGTGATGCGCGAGCACCTGCTCGCCGAACAGCGCGATGGCGCATGGCATCTCACGGGGCTCGTCGACTTCGAACCGGCCATGATCGGCGCACCGGAGTATGAGTTCGCATCGGTGGGTCTTTTCGTGGGCTGCGCCGAACCGGGGTTGTTCGCGGCGGCGCTCGACGCCTATGGCATCGAAATCGAACCGGAACGAACGATGGCGTACGCGCTGCTGCATCGTTACAGCCACTTGCGCTGGTATCTCGAACGCTTGCCGCACGACTCGAACGCCTCGCTCGAATCGCTCGCGCACCGCTGGTTCGGGTGTTGACCGTCTAGTCGCCCGAAACGGAGTCCACGTTGCCGAAGATTCGCTCGAGGTCGGCGAGCAGCTTCGCCGGCAACGGCGGCGCCAGAATCGCATCGACGTTCTCGCGCAGATGTTCGACGCTGCCGGTGCCCGTGAGAATCACGTGCGCGCCGGGCTCGTGGCGACAGAAACGGTACGCGGCCTCGATCAACGATTTCACTTCCGGGTTCGACGCGACAAACCCGAGCGGATCGTTGCGATCGAGCGCGTGTGCGTCGATCGCGCCCGCTTCGATCAACTGCGTCACCACGGCGCCCACGCGTTCGCGATTCGTCAGAGCACGCCGTACCGCGAACATGATCAACGTGCCGACGTCGTTAGCGCGCGTCAGCGGAAACACCGTGCGGCGTGCGGACGGGTTCAGCAGGTTGTGGCCGACCATGATCACGTCGAAGTGATCGTCGGGCAGCGCTCGCTTCAACATCGCGTGATCCGTGTCGGTGCCGAAGCGTTCCGTGATGCCGAAGAAACGCACCTTGCCAGCTTCGCGTGCGCGCACGAGCTCCGGCAGCAACACGTCTACGCAGTGTGCGTATTGATCCGCGAGTACACCGTGCAGGTGGAAGATGTCGACGTAGTCGGTGCCGAGTCGCGTCAGACTGAGTTCGAGGCTCTCGCGAAACTCGGCGGCGCTCATCAAGCCCACAGCACCGGCGGGCAGCGCTTTCGTAGACAACACCACCGAGTCGCGCCGGCCGCGGATGGCGCGCGCCACCGCACCTTCGGTGCCGTAAACACGCGCGGTGTCGATGAAGTCGATGCCGAGATCGAGCGCCGCTTCCACGACACGACTCGCTTGCGCTTCGTCGGCGCCGTTCGCCACACCCAGCCGGCTGTGGCCGCCGCAACCGAGCCCGACGACGCTCACCGAGAGCCCCGTGCGACCGAGCATCACCTTTTGCATTCGAGTCTCCTGCCTGATTTCGCTGTTATCCTCGCACGCTCCGGCCAAGCCGGGCACGCCGCGGAGCATCAGCATGAAATACGGTCTCTATCTCGTTCCCACCGACGACTACCCGCCCATCACCGAACTCGCGCGTGCGGCCGAAGAGCGCGGCTTCGATTCGATCTGGGTGCCGGAGCATTCGCACATTCCCACCGTCGGCAACACGCCGTATCCCGGCCGCGGTCCAGTGACGCGCGATTTCGCGCGCACGCTCGATCCGTTCCTCGCACTCACCGCGGCGGCCACCGTCACTACGAAACTGAAACTCGGCACCGGCATTTGCCTGCTGATCCAACGCGACACGATCCACACCGCGAAGACCGTCGCAACCCTCGACCACCTGTCCGGCGGTCGCGTGCTGTTCGGCGTCGGCGGCGGCTGGAACAAGCCCGAGATGGAGAACCACGGCACCGTGTACGCCACGCGCTTTCAGCGCCTGGAAGAACAGCTGCAGGCATTGAAAAAGATCTGGACGGAAGACGAGCCGGAATACCACGGGGAACACGTCGACTTCGCACCGATGTGGTTGTGGCCGAAGCCCGTGTCACAACCGCATCCGCCGATCTTCATCGGCGGCGAGACCGACCACACTTTGAGACGTATCGCGAAGTACGGCGACGGTTGGCTGCCGCGCGTTCGCGATCCGGCATTGGTGCTGGCAGGCATCGCGCGCCTG
>CAZLDA010000380.1:0-4573 GCA_964557875.1 uncultured Pseudomonadales bacterium
CGCTGATGAAGAGCGCCACCGGCACCTCCCCTTCGTTGTGGCGTCAGGCCGCGGAGCTCGGCTGGTTGGGGCTGATCATTCCTGAACGCTTCGGCGGCATCGGCCTGAAGTGGGTCGACCTCACTGTGGTGCTCGAAGAAACCGGCCGCGGACTGTGTCCTTTGCCGATCATTTCGCAAACGCTCGCAGCGGCCGCACTACTGCGTTGCGGTGACGACGCGCAGAAACAGAAGCTGCTGCCCGCGCTCGCCGACGGCAGCCGTGTTGGCACGCTTGCGCTCTACGACGAGCCGAACTGGGTGCATCCGGATTCAGTAAAGCTGACGCTCGACGGCGGTCGCCTGAAGGGCACCAAGCCATTCGTTGCCGACGCAGGCGCCGCGGATCTGTTCATCGTCGCCTGTCGCAGCGGTCGCGGATTCAAACTCGCCATCGTCGATCGCAACGCACCGGGTGTGAGCGTCGCAGTGCAACCGATGATGGATGAGACGAAGCGCCTCGGTACGTTGACACTCGACGTTACGCTGAGCGAAGCACAACTGATGCCGCTGACCATCGAAGACCTCGCCTACCTGTCCGATTGCGGCGCGGTCGCGGTTACCGCCGAATCGGTCGGCGCCGCCGAAGCCGCATTGGCGATTACGACGGCATACGCGAAGGAACGCATCCAGTTCGGCAGCCCGATCGGAAAGTATCAAGGCGTGAAGCACCGCCTGGCCGAGATGTTCGTGGACATCGAGTCGTTCAAGTCGTTGTCGTACTACGCGGCCTGGACCGTGGACGACGCACCGGCCGAACTCCCCCGTGCTGCGTCGTTGGCGAAGGCCTATGCGAGCGATGCGTTCGCGCGAATCGGCATCGACGGCGTGCAACTGCACGGTGCCATCGGGTTCACCGCCGAATACGACATTCAATTGTTTCTGAAACGATCGAAATGGGCTCGGCCCATGTTCGGCGATTCCGATCACCACTACGAACGCGTCGCCGCGTTGGGAGGCTTGTAATGGACTTCGAGTTTTCAGCGAAGGAGCAGGCGTTTCGCGACGAAGTGCGCGCGTTCATCAAGGCGAATCTTCCACCCGCGAAACAGCGCAACAGCGACTTTCTCACCAACTGGCTGACTAAGGTGCGCGAGAAGCGCTGGGTGGGATTCGCTTGGCCCAAGGATGTCGGCGGCGGCGAAGGCTCCATTGCGGAGCAGGCCATTCTCAAAGAAGAGATGGCGCTGGCAAAAGCACCACCGCTCGGCACCTCGTTCATGGGGCTCGCGTGGGTGGGGCCCGGGATCATTCAGTACGGCACACCGGAACAGAAGAAGCGCTTCATTCCGGACATCCTCGACTCGAAGGTCAGCTGGTGCACCGGCTACTCCGAACCGAACTACGGCAGCGACCTCGCATCGATTCAGACGAAAGCCGTGCGTCAGGGTGATCACTATGTGGTGAACGGCCAGAAGATCTGGACCAGCGGCGCGCCTTGGGCCGACTGGATCATCCTGCTGGTGCGCACCGACTTCGCGCCGAAGGTGAAACACGACGGCATCACCTGTCTGCTCGTCGACATGAAAACGCCCGGTGTGGAAGTGCGGCCGATCGAGAACATGGCGGGCGACCGCCACTTCGCGGAAGTGTTCTTCACCGACGTGAAGGTACCGGTGGCGAATCGCCTGGGCGAAGAGGGCAAAGGCTGGTCGGTTACCGTCTCGGCACTCGCGAACGAACGCTCGAGCATCGGCGAAGTGACGCAGATGTTCGACAAGCTCGACACACTGAAAACGCTGGTGAAGAACACGCGCAAAAACGGCAAACCCGCGGCGCAGGATCCGGCGGTGCGAAGGAAGATCGCCGAATTCGACGTGAAAATCGCGGCGATGAAATACAACGGCCTGCGCTATCTGACGAAACAGTTGAAGGGCGAACCGCTGTCGAGCGAAACCTCCGTCAACAAGCTGCACCGCGCCAGCCTCGAAGTAGACATGGACGATTTCGCCGTGTCGCTGACGGGACAAGCCGGCCTCGAACTGCGGGACGGCGCCGAAGCCGTCGATCGCGGCAGGTGGGCAAAAGCCTCGCTCGGCTGGCCGAACGTGGTCATCGGCGGCGGTACGCCGAACATCCAGCGCAACATCATCGCCGAACGAATCCTGGGTTTGCCGAAAGACGGCAGTGACTGACCTGCGCATGACCGTGCGCACAAACGTGCGTTCTGACATGCGAAGAAAGGCGCGCTGGATTCTGTTTGGCCTGGTCACGCTGGTCGTCGCGCCGGCAACGGTTTGCGCTGCGCCGCTCGTGATCATGATGTCGTGGGACGGCATGCGCTACGACTACCCGGATCGCGCCGATTTCCCCGGTCTTTCGCGCATGCAGCGCGAAGGCTTGCGCGCCGAACGTTTGATACCCGGTTGGCCGTCGTCGACATTTCCAGGTCACGTCACGCTTGCAACGGGTACGTGGGCCGGTACACACGGCATCGTCGACAACGAATTCTTCGATCGCACGCGAGGCCGCTACGCGTACTCCAGCGACGCCAGTTGGCTCGACGCAGAACCGCTCTGGATCACCGCAGAGAGACAGGGCATACGCGCAGCAACGTACTTCTGGGTCGGCTCCGAGACCGACTGGCACGGTCAGCATCAGCGATATCGAATTGCACCGTTCAACAGCGAAACGCCCGAGAACGTGAAGGTGGATCAGATGCTCGCGTGGATCGACCTGCCGGCCGATCAGCGGCCCGGGTTGATCATGGCGTATTGGCACGGCGCCGACTCGGTCGGCCATCGCCGCGGCCCCGACAACGAAGCAGTCGTGGAACAGATCTTCGAACAGGATGCGCAGCTCGTCCGGCTGTTGGACGGGATCGATGCGCGCCATCTATGGGACGAAACGACCGTGATCCTCGTTAGCGATCACGGTATGACCGCGTTGCACGGATTTTTCGATCTGGCAGGCCTCCTTACCGGGCACGGTTACCCATCGCGCGTGTTCGGCGGCCCGGGAGTTGCGCACGTGTTCCTCGACGAGGTTTCGCAGCTCGATGGCGCGTTTGCACTGTTGTCGGCGCACAAGCCGCTTCAGGTGTATCGCGGCACCGAACTTCCCGAGCGGTTCCACCTGAGTGCCAAAGATCGCGTCGGCGATCTCGTGGTCGTCAGCGATCCATCACTGCCACTGGCGTACCCCGACTGGTGGATAAGGACTGCATACGCGGTGCTCGGACCCATCGCAGGTATTTATCCCGGCAGCCACGGCTTCGATCCGAACCTTCCGGAGATGAGCGCCATGCTGATGATGATGGGACGGGGCGTGCCGAAAGGTGCGCGCATCGGCGCGGTACCCATGATCGACATAGCCCCCACCGTCGCCAGGCTGTTGCGCATCGATCCTCCGCTGCAATCCGAAGGCCAGGCGCTGCCCGGAATCGGCGATTGAGCAACCTCAGTGCGATAGGGCACGCGAAGCTCCATCCCGCGCTTCAATTTCCCGATGCCACAAATCCCGCCCAGTAGTACGGATGTGCGTATGCGGGATTCGCGCGTACGGAAAGTTGCGCCTGGCGCAGTGCCGCGGCTGCGTCGGTGGGCGCTGCGACGAAAGCGTTGTACATCGCGCGCATCAGCATCGCGGTGCTCTTGTCTTCGACTTGCCAGAGGCTTGCGACCACACGTTTGGCGCCGCGTCGTTGCACGATTGCGCTCAGTGCTTCGAGTTCGCGGCCATCGTCGCTGGTCGCGCCGCCGAGTGCGGTCTGGCACGCGGACAGTGTTACGAGTTCGATGCCGCGAAAATCTAGTTCGTTGATGCGTTCGAGCGTGAGGCGGCCACCGTCGCCGAGTACGACGTAGGAACGCAACGCGTTGCCAGGACGCAGGCTGAAATGAGTGCCGAGATGCAGAACGGAGAAGTCGGGCGGTTTGCTCAGCGGCGCAACGAGGCGTTCCGCCGTGAATGCCTCGTTCGTGTACGCCTCGCCGTCGATCACGCCGTTGCCGAGGCTGCCGGTCGCGCACGCTGCGCTCTGATCGGTCAATCCTTCGATCGGTCCGCGCACGAGATAACAGAGTTCGTCGGCGACTGCCGGCAAGGCCGCATAGCCGCCGATCGCGCGCGTCACGCCGTAACCGCGCACGCGCAGCGGCTGCGCGGCTGCATTCCCCTCAGTATTGGCGTCAGCGCGCACTAGAATCGTGTAACGCTCGAGCAGCGGGCCGGAAGGACTCTGCAGGGCGCCGAACGGCAGATATCGCAACGCTCCGTCGAGCCACAAGACCAGACGCTGCGCTTTCACGCGCGACGCGGCGTCATCTACGGGGCGTACCAGCGCTTCGTACAGCGAGCGACCGAGTGCGGCGACGTTTTCGCGACGCGTGATGCCGTCCAAGTAGCGCCCGATGTCGCGGCGCAATGCCGCACCGTCGACATCCACGCGCAGATCGGTCTGCCCTTGCGACGTCGCGATCAGGATGCGCAGGTGCGTATCGGTGAGCAGGTACACCGCGATTGCGGTGCCAGGGCCGTAGCGGCCAAGCTCCGCATCGAGGTGGCCAATCCCGATGGGCTACTGCGCGCCGACA
>CAZLDA010000381.1:0-4568 GCA_964557875.1 uncultured Pseudomonadales bacterium
ATTTCTAGCGCAGCGTTTTCCCGAGTGCAGCAAGCATCTGGGTCCAATCGTCACCGGAACGACGGTGCTCAACGGCGCGCGCGTTCCGGGTACGCAGTTCGAGCTGGACCCGGTAAAAGCCGCGTGGGACATCGGCTGCATGATTCGTTGGCTCGATTTCAACGACACATGGCTCGCTGCGGAATGGGGGCATCCCTCCGACAACCTCGGCGGAATTCTGGCGGTTGCGGACTACGTCAGCCGCACGAACGTCGCCGCCGGCAAGAAGCCGCTGGTGATGCGCGATGTACTCACCGCAATGATCAAGGCGCATGAGATTCAAGGTTGCCTCGCGCTGGAGAACAGCTTCAACCGCGTCGGCCTCGATCACGTGCTGCTGGTGCGTGTTGCGTCCACCGCAGTGGTAACGCAGCTGCTCGGCGGTACTCGCGATCAGATCATCGACGCCCTTTCGCACGCGTGGATCGACGGTTCGTCGTTGCGCACGTATCGTCATGCGCCGAACGCCGGTCCTCGCAAATCGTGGGCCGCCGGTGATGCAACCAGCCGCGCGGTCCGGCTCGCGATGCTGGTGCTCAAGGGTGAGATCGGTTATCCGAGTGCGTTGACGGCGCCGAAATGGGGCTTCTACGACGTTTCGTTCAAGGGGCAGCCGTTCAAGTTTCAGCGCGACTACGGCTCATACGTGATGGAGAACGTTCTTTTCAAAATCTCGTTCCCCGCCGAATTCCACGCGCAAACGGCCGTCGAAGCGGCCGTAACGTTGCATCCGCAAGTGGCGGGCCGATTGGATCAGATCGACAAGATCGTGATGACTACGCACGAGTCGGCGATCCGCATCATCAGCAAGACCGGAACGCTGAACAATCCCGCTGACCGTGACCACTGCCTGCAGTACATGGCGGCGATCGGTCTGTTGAAGGGCAATCTGGTCGCTGAAGACTACGAGGACGACGTTGCTGCCGATCCCCGCGTCGACAAGATTCGCGAATTGATGGTGATCGAGGAAGACGCCCGCTACAGCCGCGAGTATCACGAGCCCGACAAGCGCTCGATTGCCAATGCGATTCAGGTCTTTTTCAAAGACGGCACGAAGACGGAGAAGGTGGTCGTCGAGTATCCGATCGGCCACCGTCGCCGCCGAAAAGAAGGTATTCCGATTCTCGAGGAGAAATTCCGGCGCAACCTACTGACGCGCTTCCCGTCGCGTCGCACCGCCCAGGTGTTCGAACTCGCGAAGGATCAGAAGCGGCTCGAATCGATGCCGGTGAACGAGTTCATGGATCTGTTGGTGATCTGAGCCGGTCTGGCTCTCGAAAAGAAGGGCGGCTGGTGCCGCCCTTCTTTTGTTCCGTGCCTTTTCTTCCGCGATCGCTGATCAATGCGCTTTGTGGAACTGAGCTTCCTCTGTTGAACCGGTCAGCGCGGTCACTGAGGACTGGCCGCCCTGGATCACGTTTGCGACGTCGTCGAAATAGCCGGTGCCGACTTCCTGCTGGTGGCTGACGAACGTGTAGCCGTCCTTCGCCGCTTCAAACTCCGCTTCTTGAAGTTCAACGTACGCGGACATCTGCCGCTCAACATACCCCTTCGTCAGCGTGAACATGTTGTACCACATGGAGTGTATGCCGGCTAAGGTGATGAACTGGAACTTGTAGCCCATCGCCGCGAGTTCTTTCTGGAATTTCGCGATGGTCTTGTCGTCGAGGTTCTTGCGCCAGTTGAAGGACGGCGAACAGTTGTACGACAGCATCTGGTCAGGGTGTTCCTTCTTGATCGCTTCGGCGAAACGCTTCGCTTCGTCGAGCGACGGTACCGCCGTTTCACACCAGATCAGATCCGCGTACGGCGCGTACGCCAGGCCGCGTGAGATCGCCTGATCGAGGCCTGCGCGCGTCTTGTAGAACCCTTCCGAAGTGCGTTCGCCGGTGATGAACGGCTTGTCCCACTCGTCGATGTCCGAAGTGACCATGTCGGCCGCGTTGGCATCGGTGCGGGCCATTAGAATCGTTGGCACGTCGCAGACGTCTGCAGCAAGTCGCGCTGCGATCAGCTTCTGAACGGCTTCGGTGGTGGGTACCAGTACCTTGCCGCCCATATGGCCGCATTTCTTAACCGACGCGAGTTGGTCTTCGAAATGCACACCGGCCGCGCCGGCGCCGATCATCGCCTTCATCAGCTCGAATGCGTTGAGAACGCCGCCAAAGCCCGCTTCTGCGTCGGCAATGATCGGCGCATAGAAGTCGATCCCGTCGTCGACGCCTTTTGACCATTGAATTTCGTCCGCGCGGCGGAACGCGTTGTTGATGCGGTTCACGAGGGTCGGCACGGAGTTGACCGCGTATAACGATTGGTCGGGGTACATCGTCTCGGATGTGTTGTTGTCTGCGGCAACCTGCCAGCCGGAACAATAGATGGCTTTGATGCCGGCCTTGACCTGCTGCACCGCCTGGCCTCCGGTGACCGCGCCCAGCGCATTCACGAAAGACTCTTTGGTCATCAGGTCCCACAGCTTGTCCGCGCCGTGGGCTGCCAGCGCGCTACGATGCGGAATCGTGCCGCGGAGCTTGACGACGTCTTTGGCCTGGTAGCCGCGTTTTACGCCCTTCCAGCGCGGGTTCTTTTTCCATTCCGCTTCGAGCTCTTTGATCTGCTCTGCGCGCGGTTTGCGTGGAACGAAGTGGAGCGCCATAGGTGTTCCTCTGTGTTAGCGATGGAGGCGGCGATTCTAGAGACCGCGATTAGAAAGAAAAGTGAAACGATGAAAACTAACAGTTGCCCCTTTGGAATGGGTCTCCGAACGGGTCGGAACTAGAGCACCTCGTAGGCGGGCAGAGTGAGGAAGTCCGCCAGTTCGTCGCCCGTCGTGAGGCGATCCATCATTTCGGCGGCTTCGCGGAAGCGGCCGTCCTGATATCGCGCTTCACCGACTTCGTCGCGGACCACCTGCAGCTCTTCATTCAACAACTCCCGGAAGAGAGCTTTGGTGACGGTTTTGCCGTTGGTGAGCTGTTTGCCGTTCTGGATCCACTGCCAGATCGACGCGCGCGATATCTCGACCGTTGCGGCATCTTCCATGAGGCCATAAACCGGCACACATCCAGTACCTGAGATCCATGCTTCGATGTACTGAATCGACACGCGGATGTTAGTGCGCATGCCAGCCTCGGTGCGGTCGCCCGCCGGAACGGCCAGCAGGTCGGCGGCTTTGATGGGTGCATCCTGATTGCGCGAAACATCGAGCTGATTGGAATGTCCCTGCGGGATATGCCGGTCGAATACCTCCATAGCGAGATCGGCGAGACCGGGATGGGCCACCCAGGTGCCATCGTGTCCGTTGGTCGCCTCTAGCGTTTTGTCGGCGTGCACCTTCGCGGCGACGACTTCGTTCTGCTTCGGATCCTTGCTTGGAATGAACGCCGCCATACCGCCCATGGCGAGCGCGCCGCGACGATGGCAGGTGCGAATCAGCAGGCGTGAATAGGCGTTGAGGAAGGGCTTGTCCATCGTCAGCGCTTGCCGATCGGGCAATACGCGATCCGGGTGTCTTCGCAGTGTTTTGATGTAGCTGAAGATGTAGTCCCAGCGTCCGCAGTTGAGCGCCACTGCGTGATCGCGCAAGGCGTACAGGATTTCGTCCATCTGGAATGCGGCTGGCAATGTCTCGATGAGGAACGTTGCTTTGATCGTCCCAACAGGAACGTTGAACCGCTGCTCGGTGTAGGCGAACACGGAATCCCACCACGCTGCCTCTTCGTGGCTCTGGATCTTGGGCATGTAGTAGTAGACGCCCGTGCCGGCGGCGCGGCGCGTCTGATAGTTGTGGAAGAAATACAATCCGAAATCGAACAGGCATCCGGGGATGCGTTCGCCGCCGCTCCAACCGACGTGCTTTTCACTCAGGTGAAGGCCACGGACGCGCGCGATGAGCACCGCGGGCTGTGCCTTCAATGTGTACTTGCGGCCGTCGGGGTTCGTGAACTCGATCGTGCGCAGGTTTGCGTCGCGCAGATTGATTTGACCTTCAACGACGTTCTCCCATGTGGGCGCCAACGAATCTTCGAAGTCCGCCATGAATACGCGGACGTTCGCGTTGAGCGCGTTGATGATCATCTTGCGGTCGACGGGACCGGTGATCTCCACGCGGCGATCGAGCAATTCTTGAGGAATGCCGGCAATCTTCCAGTCGCCTTCGCGAATTCCCTTCGTCTCAGGAAGAAAGTCGGGCAACTCGCCCGCGTCCATTCGCGCGTCGAACGCGGCGCGCTTCTCCATCAGTGCCGCCAGCCGTGGCTGGAACCGTTGCACGAGATCGGCAACGAACGACATCGCTTCTTCAGTGAGGACTTCTCGGTACTCGGCGGTGACTCGGCCGCGAACCTCGAGCCCCCCGATTGTCTGAGGTTCTGCGGTCAGTGACATTGGACGGCTGCTTGAAAAAAGGGGGCGCAATCATGCCCCCGGGTTTGCGAGGGTGTCAATTTGGTGGCGGCTGCGCAGCCTGGAACAGGACGTAGAGGGTTCGCTCGTCTGGGTTGTAGAGCGTGACCGGCTGCCACAAACCGGTT
>CAZLDA010000382.1:0-2016 GCA_964557875.1 uncultured Pseudomonadales bacterium
TGTAATCCTGCACGGCGCCGAACGTGTGGTGCAGATCTGTGGTCGCTTCGCGATGGGCCCGCATACCCGCGGCCCAGCGATCTACCGCGTTGGCGCCATCGAATCGATACGGTGCGAAGTTCTCGATGATGGTGACGTCGCGGTCGGCGAACACGTTCGTGATGTCGGTGTCGTCGAGTGTGGCGATGAAGCGTGCGACGCTCTCGGCCAACGCGAGCATTTCGGGGTCCGGTCCATCGGCTGCACGCGCGGCGGGCGTTATGATCGTTGCGCTCATTACGAGGCTCCACATCAAGGTAAGGAAAGCCAAAGCGAGGAGTGTTCTTGGTGGGTTGTGCATGTGGCGAACATTGACACGCCGTTCACGCGGGAACCAGCCGTGACCGGCGTTCTCGCCACTCTAAAAGACAAGTCACGCATGCTGAAGGGACAAGCGCTGACGGTGCATTTCGCTGCGCGCGATCCACGCACGCCGCAACTCGTGCGCTGGTTGGCGCTCGGTATCGCCGCATACGCGTTCAGTCCAATCGATCTCATTCCCGATTTCATTCCCGTGCTCGGCTATCTCGACGATTTGATACTGATCCCGCTCGGCATCGCGCTGGTGGTGAAGCTTGTTCCGCATGAGGTGATGCAGTCGGCGCACGCGCAGGCTGCAGAAGCAGCGGAGCGACCTACGTCGCGGGCAGCCGCTGCCGTCATTGTGATCGCGTGGATTGCGGTGACGCTTTTGTTAGTGCGATGGGCGATGGGCGCGTACGGCTAGCGAACTCGCGATCGGGCTCGCACGTCCCGACGAGTTGGAAGCGGTGCGCGCGCTACCGTCGCGGGGCAAGCGCGGTGTTTGCCTGACCCCGCGCCATCTCGGCTTTCACGGAACCGGATCGGGAGTGCTGCTTTCGCTCGGAGTGCATGCAAATGCGCTGCGCACGCAACTGGCCCATAACTCGCCCTGATCGGAGCCGGTGAGTGCGTCGTCCTGGAAATAGTAGAAGACACCGTCGGTCTCGTAGACCGTCCAGGAGCCGCTCGCGCGAACCGGACGGATCGGATCGCTGTTCCTGGATCCGACCCATTCGTCTTCGAATTGTTGGAACGTCATGCCGTTCGAGGGATTGAATCGGCACGATGCGAGCAGGCATACCAACAGACCAAACAGAAGCACGTTCGCCGATCGTCGCATCACGCTCTCCTCTTTGGTGCCTATTTCGCGCGTAGCATCTCTCTTTCCCTCGCACAAAGTCGACGCCCGCTCTTTCTCGTGCGTGACTAACCTGTCTACCCTGGCGCATCACCGCGGCTAGACGAATAAGAGCATTCCACAGTCGAAGTCTCGTTCGCGTGCGCTCCGCACATGGCCGGAAAGTACTTATGGCTATCGAACCGGCGTCGCGCTGGAATGAAATGATGGGCGCACGTTGCCCGTTGGTTCGTGCGCGTGGAGACATGAGTCCGTGGACCGTAGGAACGCTATGAAGACTATTCGGCTGGGCACCGTCGTGCTGACAGGTGTTCTGATGGCGACGCTCGCGGCATGCGGGAGTGAGCTGGACGCTGAAACGGCTGCGCCTGCCTCGACGATGCAGCCGGTCGAAAAGGACGCCGAACAAGTCCGCGCCTCGCCGTCCAAAGAGCAACTGCCCGACGGAAATGGACCGAAGCAAGACGAAGCAGACCTGCCCACCCCCGAGTTCGAAATGGAACTGCCGCTCGCGATACGGGAGATCGTCGCCAGTCCGTTCACGGGCGATCTCGACGAGATGGTCAAGCGGCGCGTGGTGCGGATCGGTGTGACGTTCAATCGCACCTACTACTTCGTCGACAAGGGCGTGCAGCGCGGCGTTGTGTACGAGTACGGCACCCTCATGGAGCAACGGCTGAACCAACACTTCAAGACGGGCACTAGCAACAAGATTCACGTCATTTTCGTGCCGCTACCGCGCGACATGCTGCTGTCGGCGCTCGTGCGCGGCAAAGTGGATCTGGTTGCAGCGCAGATCACCGTGCGCCCGGAGA
>CAZLDA010000382.1:2026-4559 GCA_964557875.1 uncultured Pseudomonadales bacterium
TGCAGAAGTACGTCGACTTCACCGATCCCACCCGGACGAACGTGAACCAGATCGTCGTCACCGGCCCCAGTGGGCCGGCAATCGCCTCCGTGGAGGACCTGTCGGGCAAGGATGTGTTCGTACGCGAGAAGAGCAGCTATGAGGAAAGCCTGGTGGCGCTCAACGAGAAATTCAAAGCGCAGGGCAAGCCGCCGGTCACCATTCGGCCCATGCCGCTCAATCTGGAAGATGACGATCTGCTCGAGATGGTGAACGCCGGTCTGATCCCGACGATCGTAGTAGACGATTATCTGGCGAAGTTCTGGAAGAAGGTTTTCGCGAACCTTTCCGTTCACGAAGACATCGCGCTTCGCACCGGTGGCGCCATTGCCGTCGGCATTCGCAAGAACAGCCCGCAGTTGTTGCAGGCGTTGAACACGTTCATGAAGAAGAACGGTCTCGGGACGCTGTTCGGGAATCAGATCGAACGCAAATACCTGGTCAACACGACGTTCGCAAAGAGCGCCACTTCAGAAGCAGAGCGCGCGAAGTTCCAGACCGTGGTCCAGTTCTTTCGAAAATACAGCGACCAATACAACCTGGACTTTCTCCTCATGGCGGCACAGGGGTACCAGGAATCTCAACTGAATCACGATGCAAGGAGCAAAGTAGGCGCCATCGGCATCATGCAAGTGATGCCGGCGACCGGTAAGGAGTTGAATGTCGGCGACATCAACCACATCGAGGCGAACATCCATGCGGGCGTCAAATTCATCCGGTTCATGGAAGACACCTACTTCAAGGATGAGCCGATGGACGAACTGAACAAGCAACTGTTCACGTTCGCATCGTACAACGCGGGACCGGGGCGGATTCGCCAACTGCGGAAGGAAGCCGCAAAACGCGGGCTCGATCCGAACGTCTGGTTCGGTAACGTCGAAGTGATCGCATCGGAGCGAATCGGACGCGAGACGGTGACCTACGTCTCCAACATCTACAAGTACTACATTGCGTACCGACTCATCGCCGAAAGTGCAGCGCGCAAAGAGGCCATCAAAGCTGAAGTGAAAGCCGACGCGTGAATCAATTGAAAGTCGCGAAACACCAGCAGGACTGCAACCGCCATGGATGCACCAGGATCCGACTTGGAATGTTCATCGCGGTCGCACTTGTCGCCGGTTGCACGCACATCGGCCCTCACAGCGTTGCAACGGACCGGTTCAACTACAGCACGGCCATCGCCGATTCATGGAAGCAGCAGACGTTGCTGAACATCGTCAAGATGCGCTACCTCGACATGCCTGTGTTTCTCGATGTCTCCTCCATCGTTGCCGGATATTCGCTGCAGACGGGAGTGACGATCGGCGGCGTCGTCTCTTCCGAACGGGCTGTTCAAGGCGACTACGCGGCGGCGAACGCACAGGGGCTATTCACCGATCGTCCCACCATCACGTATCTGCCGATGACCGGCGACAAATTCCTGCGTGGACTGCTCACGCCGATCGATCCGCGCAACATCTTTTTCCTGTTGCAGGCCGGATACCCCGCCGACTTCATACTCGGCCTCACGGTTGAATCGCTGAACGGCGTGCGCAATCGGGCGGCGGCAGGAGGGGTTCTCAGGGAAGCCGATCCTGATTTCATTCGCGCGCTGCAACTGCTGCGCGACGTCCAGGTAGCCGGCGGCGTCGCGATGCGTATCGAAGAAGGCAAGGAGAAGTTGCCGACGCTGTTGTTGACGCGCCACGCGGATCTACCGGCAGACGTTCAGGAAAAGTCGACAGAGCTTCGACGTCTGCTCAAGTTGGATCCGGATCTGCAGCGGTTCGTGCTGATCTATTCGCCATTGCGAGGTGCCGACGATCAGCTCGCGGTAAACAGCCGCTCGATGCTCCAGATACTTCAGGCCTTCGCAAGTTACGTAGACGTACCGCCGGCGCACATCGAAGCCGGATGGGCGACACCCCTCGTCGCAAACGGTTCTGAGGAACAGGACAACGGGCACATCCGTAGTAGTGCGACCCAGCCGACAGATGCATTTGTGGCGGTTCAGTACCGCGGGTACTGGTTCTCGGTGGACAACAGCGACCAGCGAGCCAAACGTGCTCTGACGAGCGTCATGCTTTTCTTCACCCTGACCGACACGGGTTCTGCGGACCGTCTACCGATAGTCACCATCCCGGCACAATAGAAGTGCTGGTGTCCTCCCACGCTCTGCTGGCCACAGCGCCGTAGAGGCGTGGCCAGCGGTAGATTGCTGCGACCGATGCTCGACATGCCGTCGCGACAGATACCTCGACTAACCGGCATCCGGCGCCAGTTCCTTTTCCATCTTCTGCATCTCCTCCAATGCATCGTTCATGGTCTTGTCGATGCTCTTGTAGTTGGAGTTCGCTTTGCTGACGGTGCTACGCAGACCCTTGACTCCGGCGGCGCTCAAGTCCGTGGAGAGCACCTTCTGAACGTCACCGAGATCGGCGAGGAATGGCCTGAACTCGTCCGTTGCCTCTTTGAACTCGGTAATCACCTTCGCATAACTCTTTTTCACCGCATC
>CAZLDA010000383.1:0-4548 GCA_964557875.1 uncultured Pseudomonadales bacterium
ATGGATCGTGCCTCGACAAACAGCCCCGAGCCCCGCTCACGGTACGCGTCGGGACCGTCGCCGGCGCAGTAGCTCCGGCCACGTGAGGTACTCCTTGTGCCACTGCAGCCAGTCACGACCAGTCATGTTATGTCTCCAAATGACACACTGTTAGTAGAGACGTCTCGTCAGAGGCGCTCAAGGGCTATCGTACGTTCCATGTAGGTTGGCGGGTGAGCTTGGAGAACCACTATGTTGAGAGAATTATCGATCGCAGCAACGAGTGTCCTGATGTTCACAACCTTCGAAAATTCCGCGTCTGCCGCCTCGATCGGTGTGGGCGACCCCTATCCCGTCAGCAACTACACATGCGAGGACGGCACGCGGTTGGCGGTGCGTCTCCTCGGCGAATACGCCTCGATATCAGTCAACGGCGCGGCCGCGATCGACCTGCCGTCAATGGGGCCGGAGGGGACGAGCTTTTCGAACGGCCGACAGACCTTGACCATCACACAGGGGCGCCTGTCTTGGGGCGTCGGCCGAGCCGTGCCGTCCGAATGCAGCGGTGGTTGAGCATGAGCAGCAACGAATAGATCGAGCGCTCGCGGAATCCCGGAACGACACGATCCGCTTGCGCCCTTCCATCGAGCCGAAGAAAGGACATGCGGAAATTCTGTCCGCAAGCTCGTCTCGGATTTCAGGCCGCAACCGTTTCAGTACCCGCCATCGCAGGCTTCTCCGGATCCACCAGGTAACGCACGCCCGTGTAGGTGACCTTCGTCTGGATGATGGTTGCAGGCAGCGGTTGACGCAGCACCACGCGCGCATCGCCGAACGCTGCTGCATCGAACGCCTTCAGCACGGTTTCACCGCGTTGCGCACGACCGATCACGTATTCCATTTCCTGGTGCACCAGCTTCGTTTCGTTACCGACGCGTGCCAGGTTCAGGTTCGGCGTGTACAGCACATCGCTACCGGAGATGTAGTGAGGCCGCTCCAGCGTGCCGTCGAGGATCTTCGTTCCTTCGAATTCCACGCTCCCAACGACACCGTAGTAGCGCGGGTCGAGCCTGACGTCGGCCATTTGCATCGGCGCGCCATACCTATCGCGAAAAAAACGGCAAGCTCTGTCGCTATCGGTGAATGCGCCGACGCAATAAGCGAGGTAGTGCGTGCCGGCGCGCGCGTTGACGCGCAGCTCCCCTACGTTGAAGTCGCCGAGCGGGCTGTCGCGATGGCGGCGGATAACGAGTTGGCAATAGCTGGGAATCGACGGATGCAGCGCTTTCGGCGTTACGCCGAAGCCCTGCTGAATGTCGATTTCGTAGGTGAACGCCAGGATGTCGACGTTGTCGACGGAGAACGTTTCGGCATCGGTGAACAGTTCGGTCACCTGCGCAGCTCGCGGCAGGTGGTCGGCGGTATCGAGTTTTCCGAACAACGGCATGATGCGCCTCCTCAGGCCGCGGCTTCGACGGACGCGAACTTCGGCATCACCTTGCGCGCGAACAGTTCCAGGCTCGCCAGCACGTCGGCCTGCGGAATAGTCTCGTTCGCGTTCAGCAGGAAGTTCACGCAGTCGATACCCGTGCTCTCCCATTCCTTGAGCGTGCTGATCAGCTGATCCGGATCGCCGATGCACATGCCGGGCGGCGTTTCGGCCGCCGTACCCGGCGCGTTCGCTTGCCTGCGCACCTGCGGCAGCAGACCGAAGCTCGCATACGAAGGCGATGCGTACACCTCGCGTGCGGATACGAGTTGCGACGCGAGGTAGCCGAACGTGCCGATCATCCGCAGCCCGGTGTTCTTCGCCTGATCCGGATTCTCGTGGCAATAGAGGAAGTTGACGGCGGCAACCGTGTCGTTGACGAACTCGCCAACGGGCTCACAACGCCGCACGATGTCTTTGTACGCCTTCACTTTGCGTTCCTGCTCCGCGAAGTTGCCGAACGTGAGCCCGAGCGCGCCCAGGCCGCGCTCTGCCGCGTCTATCTCGGTGCCGGGGCTCGTCACCGCCACCCACATCGGCGGATGCGGCTTCTGATAAGGCTTCGGCAGCACGGCGCGTTCCGGCATGGAGAAGTAGGTACCTTCGTAGACGAATCGTTCCTGCGTCCACATCTTCGGGAGTACGCGCACGTATTCGTCCCACGTCGCCTTCGTCGTGTCGGGATTCGCGCCGAAGCCGCCGAGTTCCGTCCACGTCGCGCTGCGACCGGTACCCACTTCGAGCCGCCCGCCGGATACGATGTCGAGCACGGAACAACGTTCGGCGATGCGGATTACCGGGTTGATCTCGGGCACGCATACGTTGATGCCGTGGCCGACGCGAATACGTTTCGTCTGCGCCGCGATCGCGGTGAGGAAAATCTCGGGCGCGGAGCAGTGCGAATACTCTTCGAGGAAGTGGTGCTCCACCGCCCAGCAGTAGTCGAAGCCCAGCTTGTCCGCGAGGATCGCCTGCTCTATGCAGTTGTCGTAGACGCGCTTTTCGGTGTCACGATGCCACGGCCGCGGCACGCTGATCTCATAGAAGATGCCGAATTTCATTTCCCGTATTCCCCTCGCGTTGATGTATTCCTATCTGACTCGCTCACTCTCGAGTGCTTCGCTCAACTCCGCATAACTTGCAAAGCCGAGCTTCGATTCGATCTGCTCCCGCCACACCCTGTCGAACTCCGCCGAAATCGCCGGCGTGAGTTCGTTGCGGTGTTCGCCGACCTTGCCTTTGCGGACCTTCGTCGAGTCGCTGCCCGGCGGCAACCCGATCGCGCGTTCGCTGAGTTCGCGCATCAGGCGGTCGTCGAAGCGGTCTTTGTGCGCCAGCATGAATGCCATCGACGACTGCCGGCAGACGATGTCGAACAGTTCGTCGTCGAGTTCGATGCCGACGAAACGCGCGATCTTGCGTACCGACGCTTCGAAGTCGAGGTTCATCCGCTCGTACGAGAGCATCAGCACGTTGGGATTGTTGCGCTGCTCCCACCACGACAGCAGGTGATGCCAGTAGTCGCGCTTCGAACCGGTCTTCAGATATTCCTCGGCACTGCGTTCGATCGGCACGCTGCCCGTTTCGAAGAACCAGCCCTCCATGAAACGGAACGACGAGACGAACGCGTCCTTCGGGTCGCGTATCGACAACATGTAGCGCGCGCCCTTCGGCACGAGGTCGTACGCCAGGTGGCTTTTGAAGCCGCGCGGATGGCCGCGTTGCGGCGCTTCCAGATCGAGTCCGAGATCGTGTGCGGTTTCGATCCACGGCACCACGCGTGAGATGTCGTCGAAATCCATGTCACCGCGCGTGCGCAAGCCGTGAAAAACCTGCTGCATCCGAGTGGTGCCGCACTTGCCGTACGGGGTGATGATGACGTCGTCGGGCCTCGGCTTGAACGCGAGCCCGCGTTTGATGCCTTCGGCGGAACCCATAGCTGCGCGGCGTGCGGCGAATTCTTCGAACGTCTTCGGACGGGATGCCGTGGCAGGTGCAGTCATCTGTGCCTTGTTGCAGATGTGTCTTGTTGGAGTTTTCGGTGAGTATACTCAAAGCCGATTCGGGGACAGCACTGGGAGGGACATTCATGTCCACAAGAGAAGGGGCATTCAAAGGTATCGATCACGTGGTCGTGCGCGTGAAGAATCTCGACACGGCCATCGAGGGTTACAAGAAAATTCTCGGCATCGAGCCGAAGCGCGCATCGTCGAGCGCGCTGAAAGCGGAGCAGGCGTTCTTCCATTTCGGCGACGGCACCTTCCTGGAGCTGATTCAGCCCACCGACGACAGCTCGCCCATCGCGGGTTCGCTGAACAAGCTCGGTGAGGGGGTGCATACGGTGGCGTTTGCAATCGACAATCGCGAAGCAATCGTAAAGACGCTAACCGACAACTCCGTGCGGACGATCGGCGGCGCCTTCGTGCACCCCGCCTCTGCGAACGGCGTGCTCGTTCAGCTGAGCGAGAAGTAAACCGCTACTTCGCGTACTTCGCCTCTGCTTCTGCAGCCGCGGCGCGCAGCGCTTCGCGTTGCGCATTCGCCTGGGCGACAACCGAGTCGATCTCGGCCTTGCCGAATCCGAGGCGGCTCATGATCTCGGCGGTGGCTTCGCCGAGCGCCGGCGGCGGCCCTTTCACCGAACCCGGCGTGGCGCTGAGGCCGATCAGATTGCCGACCACCTTCGACGGGCCGATGACCGGCAACTCCATATCCACGATGTAACCGTTCGCTGCGTTCTGCGGATCTGCCAACACATCCATGTAGTCGCGCACGCGTTCGTAGATGATCTCGGGTTGGGTGGCGAGGAACGCGCTCCATTGCGCGGTGGTCTTTCTTGCGAATACCTCTGCCATACGTGCACGCGATACTTCGACGTTTCCGGGATCGCCGGCGTAACCGATGCGTTTGCCGCCGTTGCTCCAATGCGGATCCACTGCGAGATCCGGCAGCCCCGCGAAATCGCAGAACGCGAACCACGATTCGTCGCTCATCGCCACGGCAAACAGGAACGCCCCGCCGTCGCTCGTCCGATACACACCATACGGGCTCAGGATGTTCGGATGATGCGCGCCCGCGCG
>CAZLDA010000384.1:0-662 GCA_964557875.1 uncultured Pseudomonadales bacterium
AGAAAGACCGTCTGTTCGAGATCGCACAGCACTCGCGCCTGCCGGTTGTGTTCTTCACCGAAGGTGGCGGCGGCCGCCCCGGCGACACCGATGGCCTCGGCGTGGCCGGGCTCGACGTCATGGCGTTTCAATACTTCGGCGCGTTGTCGGGACTGGTGCCGTTGATCGGCATCACCTCGGGACGCTGCTTCGCAGGCAACGCCGTACTGCTCGGATGTTGCGACGTGGTGATCGCAACGGAAGGCTCCAACATCGGCGTTGGGGGGCCGGCGATGATCGAAGGCGGCGGGCTCGGCGTATTCCGCCCCGAAGAGGTCGGTCCGATGAGCGTGCAGGTGCCGAACGGCACCGTCGACATCGCGGTGAAAGACGAAATCGAAGCAGTCGCCGTTGCGAAGAAGTACCTGAGCTACTTCCAGGGACCGGTGAAGGAATGGACCTGCGCCGATCAACGTCTGTTGCGCTCCGCCATCCCAGAGAACCGCCTGCGTGTGTACGACGTGCGCAAAGTGATCGAAACACTGGCCGACACCGACTCGATGCTCGAAATACGCCGCGGTTTCGGCCACGGCATCGTGACGGCGTTCATTCGCGTCGAGGGCCGACCGATCGGTGTCATCGCGAACAACCCCACTCACCTCGCCGGCGCCATCGACAGTCCC
>CAZLDA010000384.1:672-4520 GCA_964557875.1 uncultured Pseudomonadales bacterium
CATTCGATATCCCGTTGCTGTTCCTGTGCGACTGCCCCGGCATCATGGTCGGCCCCGAAATCGAGAAGACCGCGCTGGTGCGGCATGCTTCGCGCATGTTCGTCACCGGTTCGTCGATCACCGTGCCGTTCTTCACCATCGTGCTGCGCAAATCGTATGGTCTCGGTGCGCAGGCGATGGCGGGCGGCAGCTTCAAGGCGCCGTTCTTCGCGGTGTCGTGGCCAACGGGCGAGTTCGGGGGCATGGGGCTCGAAGGCGCGGTGAAACTCGGTTATCGGAACGAGCTCGCCGCGATCGAAGACCCCGCGGAGCGCACGAAGACATACGAAGAAATGGTCGAACGCATGTACGAACGCGGCATAGGCGTGAACGTGGCGTCGCATTTCGAGATCGACGACGTGATCGATCCGATGGAGTCGCGCCGTTGGGTGGTGGCGGGCTTGAAGGCTTCGCCGCCGCCACCGCCGCGAACCGGCAAGAAGCGGCCGTGCGTCGATACCTGGTGAGCGCTACTTCGGAAGCGGTCTGGATGCGTAAGCACCTGCACTGAGGCGCACGGTCTCCTCCCACAACTCGTGCAATTGCTCGGCCACATCCGTCTGCACCGTTGCTGTGCTGCCGAGGTGAGCAAGCATGCGGTGCACGCGCTCGGCGAAGTTCAGGGGCATTACCGATAACGACGCCGCGCGGTGCAGCGCCACCCGATCGGGCGGCGGCCAAAGTGAATTCAGCGCGTACATCACCTGCACGAGTTGGAAGCAGATACGCGATGCACAGCCGGCGAAACCATACGCGTCGCCCGCGGCCGCATACTTCGGCGCGAACGCGTTGAGGTTGAATTCGATGCTCCACAGGAAGTCCTGCACGATGCGCTGCCGTAGCGCGTCGGGATAAACGAGCGCCCGCGCGCGCAGGTCGGCCAGCATCGAACCCCGTTCGAAGGCGCGTTCAAAAAGCGGCATGCAGATGTCCAGTTCCTCGATGAACGTCGGGCTGAAGTAGCCATACGGCGGCTGTTGCGCCCAATGCAACTCCCACCGCCCCTCGGCGCAATCGTCCAGCACGCGACCACACTGCTGCAGGTTGCGATACAGCACGTCGACCCGCTGACCGGAAAAGCGCAGCCACGCGCCACCGTTCACCCAGGGACCCCACTCCCCCATTTCTGTGAACGCCGGCGTCGCGTCGGGTTTCAAGCGAGACACGGCTTCGTTCAGCCGCGCCGGCGTCGGTGGATTCGATTCGTCGTAGAACAGCACGAGATCGATATCGGATGCCGCGCTTGCGTGACCGCGCGCGAACGATCCGCCCAGCGCGAGTGCCACAACCGATGGTTCACGACGCAGCGCAGCGACGATTCGCTCCACGAGATGTTGTTGCGGCTCGCTCAGGTGGCTCACGTCAGCGTCTCCATCCCCGTCGCCAGAGTCTAGTGCCTCGTCACCGGTCGAGATACTTCCTGTCGGTGAGGCCTTGCAGAAACGCAATGAGATCGCGCTTCTCCTGTTCGGTGAGATGCAGCGCGTGGATCTCTTTGCGTTTGAACGGATTGACGCGACCGTCGCCGGCATTCGGACCTGCTTCTATGTTGCGTCCACCTGCGTCGTAAAAGTCGACCACCTCGGCAAGCGTCGCAATGCTGCCGTCGTGCATGTACGGCGCGGTGACTGCAACGTTGCGCAACGTCGGCGCGCGGAAAGCGCCCATGTCCGCGTCGTTGTTCGTGTGAGTTTCGAGACCGGGATCGGGATATCGCCCGGTGCCGCCGATGTTGTAGAGGCCGGTGTTGTGAAACGCAGGCCTCGGATCGACCACGCCCTGTTGGCGCACAGGACCCGAAAGATTGAAGCTCGCGTGGCAGAGCGAACAGTTCGTGCGCTCGGAAAAGAACAGCTTCATACCGCGTTTGGCATCGGGCGGCCAAGTGTCTTCACCCCAGTACAGATAGCGGTCGAAGGCCGAGTCGGCCGAAATCAGCGTACGAACGTAACTCGCAATAGCCTGCACGACCTGCGTCAGCGTGATCTCGGCATCGGCATCGGGAAAGGCATCCCGATGCAGGCGCGCGATCAGCTCGTCGGAGCCCAGATCCTGCAACCGCTGCGGCAAAACCTGATCGAGCCCCAGCTCCACCGGCGCGTGATTGAACATCGGCACACGATGCTGCTGCTCTAACGACGTCAATGAGGGGTCGGCCCAACTGAACGTCGCGGCGTACGCAACGTTGATCAGTGTCGGTGTGTTACGTGTGTGACTTTCGCCCGTGGCGCCGATGGCGGTGGGTCTGCCATCGGTGAACGCGAGCCCCGGCAGGTGGCAGCTGGCACAACTGTACGTGCCGGTCACCGAAAGCCGCGCGTCGAAGAACAGTCGCTCGCCGAACGCGACCTTTGCGGCGGTCATCGGGTTATCGGCCGGCACCGGCGGTGGTCGCAACCCCGCGGGTAGCCGCCACTGGTACTCGTCGGCCGCCGCGCTTCCGAAGAAGCCCAACAGGCAACCGACGAGCAGCGCCCTCCCCGCCGAGCAAAGAGTCGAGCGGATTAAGGGGCGCGAGCCGGGCGGCAGATCAATTCCAGGCGCGAACGTTGTTGGTCGACAGCGACACCGTGTTTTCCGCCACGGCTTTGCGCTCCAACACCCAATCGCTGAACGCCTTCGCGTCGGGCGTCGGGTTTTCCTGATGCGTGTTGAGCCACGCCTCCATTGCCCGCATCAATGCCGCGGCCTGATCCTGATCGGCGCGCACCAGCGCGAGATACGCATCCTGTACCTGCTTGAACTGCGACAAGGCGAGATAGGCTTCACCGCGATATTCGATCGCCGGCGCAAAATCCGACTTCACCGCGAGCGCGGCGTTGTACGCCTTCACCGCGTCCTCGTACTTGCCGACCTTTCGAAACGCGAAGCCCAGCTCGTTCATCGCCTGATACGCGTAGTTGTCGTACCCGATCGCCTTGCGATAATCGTCGATCGCGTCTTCGTACTGATCCTGCGCTTTCGACAGCTGCTTCTGCTTGTCTTTGTCGTTGGTTGCCGTAGCCGCTTTCGCTTCGTAGCCCTGCGCGCGCTCCTTGTGTTTCAGACCGGCGTTGTAGCTTCGAACCGCCATCTGCTGCGGCGTCATGCGCGGCGCGGATGTCATGCCGCCCGTATCGCCGCCGCCCGACATCGGGCCGCTGCCGGCTCCGAACACGGGCGGCGCGACCACGAGCATGAGAGCCAGGGTCATCGATAGTTTCATCATGTGTGCATCTCCTCGCAGGTCACTCGTCTCGTGATGGAATCCCAATCCCCTCAGTACGGAATCCCGCCGAATCGGTTCATCGCGCGTCAGCCTTCGCTGTCCAGTGCGGCAGCCGAGAGCACCGGCCGATGCGTCGTGAACTCGCGCTCCGTTCGCATCAGATCGTGCAACGCCTGCATCGTTCCGAAGCCGGCCAGTATCTCGAGCTGACGGCGCGTTACCGACATCAGGCCGAAATCGCCGCTGTCGTTGCGCGACAACGCATCAGTGGGACTGATCCACAGCGAATCGACCGTTTCGTATTCGTCGTGCCGTCCGTGCTGTTTCGCCGGCGCCTCGGCGATGAAGAAGCGCGTGTCGAATCGGCGCGGCCGCCCTTCCGGCGTAATCCAGCGATTCAGAAAATGCATTCTGTCGAGCGCCAGCATCAGCCCTTCCCGGATGCAGATCTCGTCGAGGGAAAGCTCGCCGCGGTGCAACGCGTGACGATACTCGTCGAAACGCTGTCGCAAACTCTCGTCGTGCAACTCGAGCAGCGCGCCGTAGCGATCGTACGCGAGCAACACGCCGGCCTCTTCGAAGCTCTCGCGGATGCCTGCGA
>CAZLDA010000385.1:0-4491 GCA_964557875.1 uncultured Pseudomonadales bacterium
GGCATCTTTGCGATGAACGCGATGATCTCGCCGCAATCCTCCGCCTGCAGCATCTGCGCCCTCTCCTCCGCCGTCGGAGGCACCGGCCGGCTGTCGAGAATCGGCGTGGCCACTTCGCCCGGGCACAACGCGCACGCGCGTACGCCGTGAATGCCCGCTTCCATGTTCAGACTCTCGGTCATCGAATTCATTGCATGCTTCGCGGCCGAGTACGCAGGGCCGGTGACGATGCCGGTGTATTTCCCGGCCCATGACGAAACATTGACGATCAGCCCGTCGCGTTGCGCGACCATCGTGGGCAACACCGCTTTAATGCAGTAGAACGCTCCGTCGAGATCGACGCGGATCACGCGATCCCAATCGTCCAGCGTGACGTTGTGCCAGTTGCGGTTGCGCGCGTTCAGGCCCGCGCTGTTAACGAGCACATCGATGCGGCCGAAGCGGGCGATGATCTCCTTCGCAAGCGCGATCACCGCGGTTTTATCGGCGACGTCGAGCGGACGCGATAGCGCGGCCTCGCCGAGTTCCGCCGCCAGCTCGTCGAGCGGTTCGCGCCGGCGCCCGGACAACACAACCTGCATTCCTTCGTGAACCAGCGCACGCGCCGCCGCTGCGCCAATGCCGGTTCCCGCGCCTGTGATCCACGCGACCTTGTCGTTCAACGCCCGCATCCCTATACTCCGCGCCCGCAAAAGGGTGTCCGCACCAATGTTGCGCAACTCGAGCGGCCCTGCACAAGCATGGTTCGATTTTCTCGAGGTTCGACGCGCTCTCGCGAACGCTGTCGAAGCGGAAATCTCAATGGAATCAGCCGGTCCGGCGAATTTCGCAGGAGTTGGCCCATCTTTTGATTGAGAAACTTTTGTTTCATGAACTTCGGGTACGGTTCAAGCACATGACGAGGAATGCATCGATGCGCACCACAGAACAGCGATTCATCGACACCATCATCGACCCGATTCCGGTTTTCGGTCCGCTGTTGGCCGACCTCTTCTACACGTGGTCCGGAGTTGCCGACGCGATGAACCTGCGGCGTCTTCCCGAGGCGATCGCGCCGCTGCCCCCTGGTGACAACGTGGTGCGGCTCGCCGCGAAACCCGACGCGGTCACCGTTCGCAAAGCCGCCTGACGCGCGTCGTTCGTACGCACGTCAGCCGTTCAGGCTCGCGAGGAACTGCAACGTCCGTTCGCTTTCCGCCGCATCTCCTGCAGAGACCGCCACGTTCAAGTCGGTGACGCCGATGTTGCGTAGCCGATCGATGGCGCCGCGCAGGTAGTTTTCGTCGCCGGCCAACGCAACGTCCGCCGGTCCTTTCACACCTTCCCGATCGAGCATCGCGCGATACGACGGCAACTGGCCGTATATCGTCAGCTGACTTGCAATGCGCTGCCGCGCCTCATCGGGCTTGTTAGTCAGCACCACCGGGAATCCGCCGACCACGAGCGGATCGGGCTTGCCCGCATCGCGCGCCGCTGCGGACAGTGACGGCACGATGTGCTGTTCCATCGTCTTCGGCCCGACCATCCACGTGACGGTTCCGTCGGCAAGTTCACCCGTGAGTTTCAACATCGCAGGTCCCAGCGCCGCGACGAGCAACGGAACGCGCTTGGCGCCCGGTACCGAGATCGCTACGCCATGCACACGAAATTCTTCGCCGTCGTGCTGCACGGTTTCGCCGCGCAGCAGCGGACCCAGCACCTGCAGGTATTCGCGCATGTGGGTCGCCGGCTTCGCATACGAAAATCCCAGCATGTTCTCGATGACGATCTGGTGCGACAGACCGATGCCGAGGTGGAAGCGGTTGTCGCTCGCCGCGGCTGCGGTGAGCGCCTGAGAGGCGAGCGCAGTCGGATGCCGCGGATACGTCGGTACCACCGCAGTTCCCAACCCGATACGCGTGGTTGACGCCCCGATCACCGACAACGCGCCGATCGCGTCGTACGACATCATCTGTGCCATCCAAACGCTCGCGAACTTCAGTTCTTCCATCCGCTGCGCCAACTTGACGAGGTCGTTCAGCGTCTCGCCGCCAACGCCGATAATCATTCCGATGCGCATGTTCACTCCGAAATCTGCCGGGTCGGCGATAGCAACAGCAATCGGCTGATGGGTCAAGCCGGTTTCGGAGGCGGCGACGCGCACGTACGTCGCGCATAGCGCGACGTACCGCAGACTGATTAAGGCTAGAATCCACCGCTCATTTGGAGGACGTTCATGGCAAAAGAAACCATCGCCATTCTCGGCGGCACCGGCGATCTCGGCACCGGGCTCGCAATTCGTTGGGCGAAAGCCGGGCACTCAATCATCATCGGCTCGCGCACCCAGGAAAAAGCCGACGCAGCCGTCGCCGAGCTGAAGAAGATCAGTCCGCAAACGCCTGCGAAGGCAATGGTGAATTCCTCAGCTGCTGCTGCAGGCGACATCGTCGTGCTCACCGTGCCGTTCGAACATCAACTGTCGACGCTCGAATCCGTGCGTGACGGTCTGCAGGGCAAGATCCTGATCGATGTGACGGTGCCGCTAATTCCGCCGAAGGTGGGCACGGTGCAACTGCCGCCTGAAGGCTCGGCAGGCAAGCGCGCGCAGAACTATCTCGGCGACGGCGTGAAGGTAGTCACCGCATTTCAAAACGTCGCGGCGCATCTGCTGCAACAGGACGTGAAGATCGAATGCGACGTGCTGGTTGCCGGCAACAGCAAAGAAGCGCGCGACAAGGTGGTGGAACTCGTAGAGATCGCCGGCATGACAGGCTGGCATGCGGGTCCGATCGAGAACTCGGCCGCCGCCGAAGCGCTGACCTCGATCCTCATCCAGATCAACCGCCGCCACTCGATCTCCCATTCGGGCATCAAGATCGTCGGCCAGAGCGATCACTGAAACCGTGCCGTCGCTGACCTTCACCCCGATTGCGGGCATCCCGATGGTGCGGGCCGGCGACGACCTCGCCGTTCTGATTCTCACCGCACTCGCCGCGCAAAAGCTGCAGCTGCAAGCAGGCGACATTCTGGTGGTGGCGCAGACGATCGTGTCGAAGGCCGAGGGTCGTCAACTTCCGCTGGCCTCGATCACACCCAGTCGCGAGGCGATCGAGCTGGCGAAGGAAACCGAAAAGGATCCGCGCTTGGTCGAACTGATCCTGCGTGAGTCGACCACTGTGCTTCGCAAGAAGCCCGGCGTGCTCATCGTGCGGCACCGGCTCGGGCTGGTCGGCGCGCAAGCCGGCATCGATCAGTCGAACATCGAGCACGACGCAGATGAACACGCGTTGTTGTTGCCCGAAGACCCCGACGCTTCCGCGCGGCGCATTCGGGACGCAGTCGCAAAGGCAACCGGCGTGCGCCCCGGCGTGATCGTTAGCGACAGCATGAACCGGCCATGGCGACTCGGCACGATCGGCGGCGCGATCGGCAGCGCCGGCATCGCGGTGCTCGACGACCGCCGCGGCCTGCACGACATCTACGGTCGCGAAATGAAGGTAACGCTGATCAACCGCGCCGACTCGATCGCAACGGCCGCCACGCTGGTGATGGGCGAAACGACCGAAAAGACCCCGGTGGCGCTGGTACGCGGGTTTCCGCAGGAAGACAGCCCGCAAACCGCGCGCGACGTCATCAGGCCGCTCGAGGAAGACATGTTCCGTTGAGCGCTACTCAGCGCAACATGAGACGCGCTTCGCAATATCGCGCCGCTTCTGTGAGTGACCTGTAATTCCGGGATTGGCGCGCCTGAGCGGATCGATGCCTCGCGCTAACGTTCGCTCCACTATGAACATCACCGACATCACGAATGCTGCTCTGCTCGAGCTTCATCGAGAGAGCATCGGTTTACGCGAAGCGTCCTTTCAGTCCGGCGTGCCGGCCTGGGCGCGCGACCAGCAAAGTGCGCGCCACGATGAAATCGTTCGCGAGATGGTTCGACGCGGACTGCTCGGCGTCAGGTCGCCGTCACGAACGTCCACGCTTCGATCGGTTGGACCTTCGCCGGCGCTGTTGTCCGTGCTCCGGTCGGGGCTTCACGCCTGACGGTCGACCCATCGGCTGTACACCGGTATTCTCGGCGCCGCGCAATTCGCGCGTTCTTCACCGAGAGCCTTCATCGTGAGATGCATCAGGATTCGAACGACCACCGAATGTCCGCCGACCCATCGGTGCGGCGGGTTGTTCTTCTGAGATGGCATCGGATCGGTTCATCGCCCTTACCGGCGGCGTAGGCGGCGCGAAACTCGCTCTCGGCCTAACGCAACTGCTCTCTCCCGATGAGATCGCGTTCATCGTCAACACGGGCGATGACTTCGAACACCTCGGGCTGCACGTCTCGCCCGACATCGACACCCTCGTTTACACGCTCTCCGGCGAATCCAACACGGAGTTGGGCTGGGGCCGGCGCGGCGAAACATGGCAGTTCATGCGGGCATTGAAACAGTTCGGCGGAGAAACCTGGTTCAACCTCGGCGACCTCGACCTCGCCATGCACATCGAACGCACCCAACG
>CAZLDA010000386.1:0-4488 GCA_964557875.1 uncultured Pseudomonadales bacterium
CGAGCGGCGGCCGATAGCCGAGTTTGAGCGTGATTGCGCCGGCGTTCGTTTGCGGCGCGCGGCCGCGGCGCATCGCCGTCGGGTTCAGGCCATAGCGCGTTCGAAACAGGTGATTGAAACGCCGTACGCTCGAAAAGCCGCTCGCGAATGCGACGTCGGCCATCTTCAGCTGAGTGTCGGTGAGTAAATGTTTGGCGAGTAGCAACCGGCGCGTCTGCGCGAGTTCCACCGGCGTAACGCCGTATTCGTGTTCGATGACGCGGCGCAGTTGGCGCGAACTCAGAGAAAACTCGGCAGCCAGGTCTTCCATGCCGGCGTCGCACAGGAAACCTTCTTCGATTCGAGCGACGGCGAGCCGGGACACGCGCCGTACCGAATCCATCGGCGCCGAACCCGGCGCGAGTTCGGGCCGGCAGCGCAGGCACGGCCGATAACCCGCTGCTTCGGCACTGGCGGCGTTGCCATAGAAGGTGCACCGGTCGCGACCCGGCGTGCGTACGGTGCAAACCGGCCGGCAATAGATGCCGGTCGTCGAAACGGCCACGAAGAACACGCCGTCGAAACGCGCGTCGCGCGCCTTGATGGCTTCGTAGCAGTGGTCCTGGTCGAGTTGCATGACCGCAGAGTAGCGGCGCCGGAGGAACCCGTCTCGCCGTTTTCGGACACGATCTGTGGTGCCCAAGAGAATTGTTTGTGTCGACCGAGCGGCCTCGTACAATCGCACCAAAGCCAATCACCAAGCCAATCACATAGAGAGATGCCATGAACGTGCGGCCCGAAATCGTTGAGCTGGTCGGCGACGTCGACTTCGATCCCGATGCGTTGAAGCGGAAGTACCTGTCCGAACGCGACAAGCGTCTGCGCGCCGACGGCAACGCGCAGTACATCGAAGTGAAAGCCGAGTTCTCGCGTTACATCGAAGATCCGTATGTCGAGCCCGGTTTCACGCGCGCACCCGTATTCGACCATGTCGAATTCGCCATCATCGGCGGCGGTTTCGGCGGCTTGCTGATGGGTGCGCGGCTGCGCGAAGCGGGCTTCAAGGATCTGCGCGTGGTGGAAAGCGCCGGCGATTTCGGCGGCACGTGGTACTGGAACCGGTATCCGGGCGCAATGTGCGACGTCGAATCGTATTGCTACCTGCCGCTGCTCGAAGAACTCGGCTACATGCCGAAGCACAAGTATTCGTTTGCACCGGAGATTCTCGAACACAGCCGCCGCATCGCGCGGCACTACAACCTGTACGAAAACGCGCTGATGCAGACCGGCATCACCGGCATGGAGTGGGACGAAGCGGCGTCGCGCTGGATCATCACTACGAATCGCGGCGATCGATTCACGGCGCAGTACGTGGCGATGGCGAACGGCCCGTTGAGCCGTCCGAAGTTGCCCGGCATTCCCGGCATCAACGATTTCAAAGGCTATACGTTCCATACCAGCCGCTGGGACTACCGCTACACCGGCGGCGACAGCACGGGCAACCTGACGAATCTGAAAGACAAACGCGTCGGCATCATCGGCACTGGTGCAACAGCCATTCAATGCATCCCGCATCTCGGCGAGTGGGCGAAGCAGTTGTACGTGTTTCAGCGCACGCCGTCGTCGGTGGACGTGCGCAACAACGGCGAGACTGATCCAAAGTGGGCTGCCTCTTTGGAGCCGGGCTGGCAGAAGCGCCGGCAGATGAACTTCAACGTGCTCGTCGCCGGCGGCGACCAGGACGAAGACCTCGTGCACGACGGCTGGACCGACATCTTCCGCAACCTCACCGGAACCGCGGCGAAAGAAGCATCGCGCACACTCGGCCGTCGCCTGGCGGGAGAAGAACGCGCCGCGCTGATGGAACTGATGGACTACAAGAAGATGAATCAGGTGCGCGCGCGCGTCGATTCGATCGTCAAAGATCCCGCGACTGCCGAAGCGCTGAAGCCGTGGTATCGACAGTTCTGCAAACGGCCGTGCTTCCACGACGAGTACCTGCCAACGTACAACCGGCCGAACGTCACGCTCGTCGATACGAAGGGCAAAGGCGTGGAAGCGCTGACGGCGCGCGGTGTGGTTGCGAACGGCAAGGAGTACGAACTGGATTGCCTGATCTTCGCAACGGGTTTCGAGGTGGGTACGTCGTACACGCGGCGCGCCGGCTACGACATCGTCGGTCGCGGCGGAGTGACGCTGTCGGAGCGCTGGGCCGACGGTTTGCGCACGCTGCACGGCATGACCACGCACGGCTTTCCGAACTGCTTCTTCCTCGGCTTCACACAAACCGCGATCACGATCAGCGTGCCGCAGGCGTTGAACGAACAGGCGGAACACGTGGTGCATATGGTGACCGAGTCGCGCGCGCGCGGCGCGAAGTCGCTGGAGCCCACGCTGGAAGGTGAAGCGAACTACGTCGACGAAGTGAAAAGCCTCGCGCGAATCGGCGCGCGCTTCTACATGGAGTGCACGCCCGGCTACTACAACAGCGAGGGCGCGTCGGGCAACAAGGGCGGATTCTTCTCCGACATGTATGGGGCGGGTCCACTGCGATTCTTCGAGGTGCTCGCCGAATGGCGCGCTGACGGCCGCATGGAGGGGCTCGAACTGCGCTGACGTCGAATCGCGCGTGACGGAGACGGATCGCTGGCTCGAACCCTGGCTCGAGAGAATTCGGGAACGCAGTGGCCGCACGCCGCTGCTCGAACTCGGTTGCGGCAGCGGCAGAGACTCGGCGGTGCTCGTGGCCGCCGGTGTGCGCGTAGTCGGATTGGATCGGTCGAAAGACGCAATCGATCTCGCGCGCGGCGCAGTTCCCGATGCTGAATTCCACGTCGCCGACATTCGCGATTCATTTCCGCTCGAACGCGCTCGCGTCGTCATTGCGAGTCTGTCGCTGCACTACTTCGAGTGGGCCGAGACGGTCGAGATCGTGGAACGAATTCGCACCGTTCTCGAGGACGGCGGCCTGCTGATCTGCCGACTGAACTCCACGCGCGACGACAACTATGGTGCGAGTGGTTATCCGCGCATCGAAGATCACTTCTACGACGTGCGCGGGCGACCGAAGCGGTTCTTCGACGACGCGGACGTAGTCCGTCTGTTTGCGGGTTGGAAAACCCTGTTGCGCGAAGAACGAACCGTCGAACGCTATGAGCGGCCGAAGGTGGTGTGGGAGGTCGCCGTCGAGACGATCCCCGTTACATGAACGTCTTCGTCAGCCGTTTCGGGGCGCTTACAGGACCCTGAAAGTCCTAACAAAGGCACAACAGAGCGACCATGCGAATGCGACCGCGTCGACATTTTGGTGTCGGCGATGCCGCGACCATGCGTGCCTGAGAATTTGGTCAGGAGCGGCACATGGGGATGCACGCGCTCAACGGCTCGCGCAAGGTAGCTCTCGGTCTGTCGTTCTTTCTTTCCATGCTGCTTGGTGCGCGCGCCTTTGCCACCGAACAAGCGACTGCCGTGCTTGCGCGCGTGTCCGGTACCCCAATCGTTTACGAGCTCTCGGCCGGCCAGCCGCGGCAAGTGAGTTCGGTCGCACAAGGCAAACAGTACAGATTGCCGATAGAGGTCGAGACCGGCGCGAACGATTCGGCGACGTTCGCGTTGGTGAACAGTTTCATCGAGGTGTCGCCGAACAGCCTGATGCGCATTGTTGCGCCGGAGAATCGCGACGTGGGTGTCGTGCAGCGCGTGCTGCAGCAAGCCGGTTCGTCGCTGTTCCGAGTGCATCGCCGAACGGTGGACCGATTCCAGGTGGAAACACCGTTTCTCGTGTCTGTTGTGGAGGGCGCCGTATTCAACGTGCTGGTGGGCGATGACGGCGCCACGGTGTCGCTGCAGCAAGGTCGCTTGCAGGTGAACAGCCTCGATGCGCGGCAGACGGCAGATCTCGCGCCGGGCGATGTTGGGTTCGCCGGACGCGACGGCGCGCTGAAGATGCTGAGGGTGGAAGTGACGGACGCCGGCGCAAGAACGCGTGAGACCGTTGCAACGCACACCGACTCGGGCGATGCAGTGGCAGTCGTGACTCACGGCATCGTTCCCACCGTCGTCTGGCCCGTGACGGAAAATCTTGTCGCGCCGGTAGTGGCGCCGATCACGAACCTGCTCGGCTTTCACCACTAACGCCGCGCGCACCACTCACCACTAACACGACAAAAACCACTAAGAAATCGTTAGGCAGTCATGCGTGACAAACTCAGCTCACTCGTTCCCGTCTCACTCGCGATGGCGATCGTGGCGATCGCACTCGCATGCGGAGCCTTGAGGCCGCTGGAGAATGCGTTCATGGATGCGCGCGCCGGTTGGTTCGATCGCGAGCCGGCAAACGACGTGGTGTTGGTAGAGATCGACGCACGCACGTTGCGCGCGCTCGACCGTTGGCCGTGGTCTCGCGACATTCATGCGGAAATGATCCGGCGCCTGAACGAAGCGAAGCCGCGCGCGGTGTTCTACGACGTGGACTTCAGCGTCCGCTCGGGCGACCCCGCAGCCGACGCC
>CAZLDA010000387.1:0-4463 GCA_964557875.1 uncultured Pseudomonadales bacterium
TTTCGAGATGCTTCGACAGATAGAACCTGACGCCGCTGCTGAGGGGATTGACGGGTGGGTTGTCGATGCTGAGCAGTGCAACGCCGTCGCGAACTTCATAGTGAACGGTGCCGATAAGGGCCATGGCAGTCCTCGGGAGTAGGGCGGAATGCCGAACGTTTTAACCCTTTCGGACGCGCGTTGAAAGCAGTGCTTCAGTTCTGGGAGTCGTCCGACAGCGGTGCCGGCCAGAACTTCTGCATCGCGAGGAACGTGAACGACGCGGACCACGTGATCATTGCAAGGCCGGTCAGTGCCTCGGCGGCGCTCAGCATACGCATCGCACCGAGCGGGACGATGTCGCCGAACCCCACCGTTGCGTAGACCATCGACGACAGGTACATGAAGTCGATGATGTCGGGATTTTCGATGCGCCCGATGCTGCCCATGTCCGGCATCCAGTCTGCGAACATGTAACCGAGCGCGAATACCCAGATTTCCAGCCCGTGCGCGACGAGCAGTCCGAGCATGACGAGCAGTACGCCGATGCGTTTGTGCACGTGAGCGCCGAGCGTCCTACCAAGGATCCGCAGCGACTCATAGTGCATCGTCACACAGATGACGACGATGACGACCGCAAGCAGGCTGACGAGAATGTGTTCGAATAGCGTATCCATCGACGGATCATAACCCGTGAGAGGTGCCGATCCGGCGTATCGCTAAGTCACGCGGCGCTGGCAGCAGCGCGCCATTGCTCGATGAGTTGGCGATTGTTTGCGTCCCACGGATGAAAGTCGGCGCGCATGAAGTCGCGCCACTCCGGCACCACGGCGCGAAGAATGCCGGATTTGCCGAACAACCACTTCATGCCGCCCCACCAGATCGCGGGTTTCAGGTGCAATCCGTCGGCCCGCAGCATCATCCGCATGCCGGCGAAGACGTGGCGGAACAATTGCCATGTCTCGAGCCGCAGCATGGTGCGCAGCGCCTTGCGGGTGCCGCCGGACGCGAGGTAGGTATCGAATGCGACGGCCTTGTGTTCGACTTCTTCGATCGCATGCCAGCGCCACAATTCGGCCATGCGCGGATCTGCGCCGTCGAGCCAGGCCGGATTCGTCAGCAGTGCATTGCCGAGAATCGCCGTGAGGTGTTCCGTCGTGACCGTGGCGCCGAGACGCGTGATCGGCTCGAGGTTCTCGTTCGCCCACTGCGTGTCGCGATCGAGACGCGCGTCCATGTAGTTCACGTCGTAACCGCGCACCGCGCACATCACGTCGTTCATCTGTTTGTGTTCACGGCTGTGGATCGCTTCCTGGCCGATGAAGCCGCGGATTTCCTGGCTCAACTTCGGGTCAGTGATGCCGCGCTGAAAGGCGCGCACGCTGTCGATGAAGAATTTCTCGCCCTTTGGGAACGTCAGCGACAACGCGTTGAAGAACGCGGTGCGGAAGGGGTCATTGCTGTGCCAGTTGCGCGCGAGGCAATCGGCCAGTTCGAACTGCGGGTGGCGCGGGTTGATCGGCACATCGACCGGCGTACGGGACAGGGCATTCATGGGGCACCGAGCGGCTTGAGTACGGTGCTCATGCTACTTGTCGATCCTCCGATGAGTAGGTTATTTTCGGCCAGCGGGGGTGTCATATGCGGCCAAAGTCTGCGCCGCCGCTCAGTGAAACCACGGCGGCGATCAACAATCAGCAGGCCTACCTCGAAGCGTTGCTCGAAGTGGTGCGCGGCGACGGCGTGACGTCGGATGCGCTGTTCAAACATGCGCGCAAGGCGTGGCGCGGTGCCGGCCTGCCCGACTTCACGCAGCTGTGCGACAGCGCGCTGCAACTCACAGGCGACGCGGAGCTCGGCATCAAGTTCGGCAGTCGGCTCGACCTCACCAGCCACGGCATTCTCGGCTACGCGCTGATGAGCAGTCACACCGTGGAGCAGGCGTTGCAACGGCTCGTTCGGTACATCGGACTTACGGCGCCGCCCATTCACTTCGAGCAGGTGATGCAGGGCGCGCGTTGCCTGCTGGTATGTCGAACCGAGCCTGAACTCGTTCCCCAACAGTTCTACATAGACGCGGTACTGGTGTCGGTGGTGGTGTCTGCCCACACCTTACTCGGCGCGCGCGTTTCGCGCGAAGCGGAGCTGTGGCTGACGCGGCCGAAACCGTCGTACGCGCAGCGCTACGAAACGGCCGCCGGCGTTGCGGTGAGCTTCGATAGACCGTACAACGCGGTGACGATGCCGCGCCGCTATCTCGACGCGCCGGTGCTGAGCGCCGAGCCTGCGATGGCGGAACTGTGCCGACAGCAATGCGAGAAGCTGCTGGCGAACATGCGCGACCGCCGCGGACTGGCCGGGCGCATTCGCGAACAACTGCTGCGCGCACCGGGGCACTTTCCCGATATCGCGCGCATCGCCAAGCAATACGGGCTGAGCGAACGCACGTTGCGGCGGCGCTTGGCGGAGGAAGGTACCGCGTATCGCACTCTGCTCGACGAAGTGCGGCTCGAACTCGCGCGCACGTACCTATCGTCGACCGGCTTGCCCGTGGCCGAAATCGCAGTGCTGCTTGGTTATGATGACCCGGCGAATTTCAGGCGCGCATTCAAACGCATGCAGCGTCAATCGCCCGCGGATTTTCGCGGCGCAAACAGGGAAGATTCGTGATGGGAGACGAGGGTGACGCCAATGAATTTGACCGCCGCGCAACTCGAAGCGCTCGACGCAAAGGGATACCTGTCGTTCGATTCGCTCCTGTCGGCAGAAAGCGTCGCTGAGCTACGCGACGTCTACGACCGAATTCTCGCGCGCGAAATCGCGGCGGAGGGCGATCGTTGGCTCGGCGGCGTAACGCGCCAGGTGATGCTTCCGAGCAAGGCGCATCCGCTGTTTGCGGACAACGAGGCGCGCACTGCGGCGCGCGACATCGCTCGCGTCGCGTTCGACGGCGCCGAACCGGTGTTCGCATTCGATCAGCTGTTGTTCAAGCCGCCGGGCCATCCGGCGGATACGCCGTGGCACCAGGACATGGCGTATTCGCGCATGCCGTTCAGCCCGAAGGGCTATCCGTGCCGAGGCCTGCAGGTACTGCAATTCTGGATCGCCATCGATGCCGCGGACATCGAAAACGGTTGCATGCACTTCGTGCCGGGACGCCACCATGAGCCGTTGCTGGAGCACTACGTCGTGAGCGGGGCGGATGACTATGAAGGGCGGTTGCTGGGCATCGTCGATCCGCAGAACACGCTTGACCTCGCGAGCGCCGTGGCGTGTCCGGTGCCGGCGGGCGGCGCCACTGTTCACCTGGCCGGCACGCCGCACTACACGCCCCCCAACAGATCCGTCGATCGGCCGCGACGCGCCTACATCATCAACTACGTGCATCCGGCGCTGTTCGAGCGCGTGCCTTCGTCGCAGAGGCAAACTCTGCAGCGCTAGTTGCGCCGCGTCAGCATGCCCGTCATAGCGCCGATGCTGCGCGCATAACTCTCCGGGAACAGGCGCTGCACCCATGCCAGCAGTTTTGCGTCCTTGCCGACCAGAACCCGGCCGCGATTGTTCTCCACGCCGCGCAGGATCTGCAACGCCGCGTCGTGGGGCGTCAACGCGGCGAGCTGCTCGAAACTGCGCGTGAGCTCTTCCTTGGTGGGCGCTTCGTTGTCGGTGGCGTAGTAACGCGACGTTTTGACGATGTTCGTCTTCACCCCGCCGGGCTGAACGCAGCTGACGCCGATGTGCGTGTCGGCCAGCTCCTGCCGCAGCGCTTCGGTGAAGCCGCGCACTGCGAACTTCGATGCGTTGTAGGCACCCTGGCTCGGAAACGCGACCACGCCGAAGATGCTCGACGTGTTGATGATGTGCGCTTCGTCGACCAGTCGCAGATACGGCAGGAAGGCCTTCGTGCCGTGTACGACGCCCCAGAAGTTGATGTTCATCAGCCACTCGAAGTCGTCGTAGCTGAGCTTTTCCACGGTGTTGGTCACCGAAACACCGGCATTGTTGAACACCAGGTTCACTTTGCCGTGCACGCGCACGACGTCTTCGGCGAATCGTTCCATCGCGGCGCGATCTGCAACGTCGACGCGGTGGCTCGAGACCTTCACCTTCGTGCCGCGCAGCATCGATTCGGTTTCGTTCAGCGATGCAAGGCCAACGTCGGCGATGGCCACGGCGCATCCGCGCGTGGCGAGTTCGAGCGCTAGCGCCCGCCCCATGCCGGAGCCGGCGCCCGTGATGGCGGCAACTTTATTGCGGAAGTCTTTCATCGATCAGATGTGGGGGCGCAAAAAAAAAAGGGCCGGTCAAATGACCGGCCCCCCTACAACAGATGTCACGATCACCTCCTTTATATCAGCCCGAGGTGGAGCGGATTATGGCGTTCCCGGACGAGAAAGCAATCGCGTGCTCGACTTTGCTCAACTCAGTAACCGAGTGTTTTGTCGATGAGACCTTCGAGTGCGTCTCCGTTGCGCAAGCGCTCA
>CAZLDA010000388.1:0-4444 GCA_964557875.1 uncultured Pseudomonadales bacterium
TGCTGCCATCGCGCCCGACGGCGTGATTCGCACGGCGCGAATCGCCGCGTCGAAGGGCCGAAGTCACGTTCAGGCGACGTTCTGCGCGACGTGCAGCGTGTGTCCCTGATCGTCTTCCATGATGAACTGTCGCGCGCCCCACGCGGTGGCGTGTATGTCCTGCACCAGACGCACGCCTTTCTTTTTCAAACGGTTCGCTTCGGCCTCGACATCGTCGGTTTCGAAGTAGAGATGGAAGTGACCGCCGTTTCGCACGAAATCGATCGACGGATCAGGACCATCGACCAGCTTGAGGTGGAATACCTCGAGGCCGGCGCGAATGCCCGCGTAGAAATCCTGAAAGCGAAACTCCAGCGCGAAACCCATCGTGTCGGTGTAGAAGCGGATCGACTCGTCCAGGTTCGTCGTGCGCAATTGCGTAACCACGTTGCTGATCATCGTTTGCCCTCCATCAATCGTGGTATTCGAGCAGAAAAGGCCACGACGCGGTATCGATACCCGTCGTTCATTTGCGTTTCGTCGCTCCCCACTTGCCCGCCCACGTGTACAACGGCTGCATCGCTTCGGTCAGTTCTCGCCCTGCATCCGTCAATCGATAACCGCCCGCATCGTGTTCGATCCAGCCGACTTCGCGCAATTCACGCAGTCGCGTGTTGAGCAGGCTCGGATTGGTCTGCACCGCTTCCTGCAGCGCGCGAAACGTCAGCGGCCCGTCTCGCAGTTCCCAGAAAATACGCAGCGTGGCGCGCCGCCCCAGCATGTCGAGCACGACCATGATCGGCCTGCCGGTGGTCGATCCGCGAACCTTCTTGCCTACTTTCGGTGTACTCATGCTTTACTTTTTGTAGCACTCGGAGGAGACTGCTATATAAATCGTAGCACCTGCCGTACAGGTCACGCATCATGAATGCTCGCATCGCCGCCGCCGAACCGCCTTTTCCAACCGACGTGCAGAACGCGTTGGACCGGATCATGCCGCCGGGAATACCGCCGCTGACGTTGTTCACCACGCTCGCGCGCGACCCGCGCCTGTTCGGCAAGTTCTTCGCAGCGGGGTTGCTCGATCGCGGTCATCTGACACTGCGTCAGCGCGAGATCGTCATCGATCGAACCACCGCGCTGTGCGGTTCGGAATACGAATGGGGCGTGCATGTAGCGTTGTTCGCGGAGCGCGCCGAACTGACCGGCGCGCAGATCGATGCAATCGTTCACGGCACGGCGGACGTGGCCGGCTGGTCCACCAACGACCGCCTTCTGCTGCGGCTGTGCGATGCACTGCATCGCGACTGCACAATCGACGAGGCACTCTGGCAGGCGCTGAAAGCCGACTTCAGCGAAGAGGCGATTCTGGAACTGCTGATGCTCGCGGGCTTCTATCGCACCGTCAGCTATCTCACTAACGCACTGCAGCTACCGCTAGAACCTTACGCCGCGCGCTTCGGCACTGGTCGTGCCGCTTCACGCACGCCATAGAGAGCGCGAGTCCTTCCCTACTCTCACCCGCGGCAAACCGCGACGCTTCCGCGCCGTCAGTCGTCGACGAGTCGGCCGGCAGCGTCGCGGATTTCCGGTCCGTTCACGCGCGCACGGCCGTCGCCGAATTTCTGATCGCGCGATTTCAACGCCGCAGCGAGGCCACCATCGGCATACGAGCGGCGATATTCGTCGGCGCCGCGCGTGTTGTGGCCGCGCACGTCGTTTTCCGCAGCCAGTCGCTGCAACGTGCGTGCACCCTGCAGTTCGAGCGCAAGATTGATAATGCGCTTGTTCGCCGTCAGCAGATCGGGATCGATCATCGCCAGCCGGTCGGCGAGCTGCTCCACTTCGTGCTCGAGGTGTTCGCGCGGCACCGACTTCAACACCAACCCGATCTGCTGCGCCTCTTTACCGGTAACGGTGTCCCCGGTCATCGTCAGCCGCTTCGCCCACTGCGGGCCGACGTTGTATAGCCACATGTTGTTCGGCAGCGCACCGAGGTTACGCGCGGGCGGAAAACCGAACGTCGCGTCGTCGGCTGCAATCACCATGTCGCACAACAGCGCGATGTCGGTGCCGCCGGCCAGACAGAAACCGTGCACCTGGCAGATGCTCGGTTTGTGCATGTCGAACAGCGCCATCCGATAGCGTTGCGCCCGTTCGAGTTGCCATGCATCGTCGTCGAAACTGCGGCCGCCGCGGTAACGATTTTCCTCGCTTTGAATGCGCGACACCGGCACGACCGAGTCGTCGCCGCGCAGGTCGTAACCGGAACAGAACGCACGGCCCGCGCCTTTCACGATGACGCAGTGCACGTCGCGGTCGTTGTCGGCTTCCCACAACGCTTCGTTCAGCTGCTCCATCATCCGCAGCGTGATCGCGTTGAGCTTTTCGGGGCGATTCAGCGTGATGCGAACGCGACCGTCGGCTTTCTCGTAGATGATGCTGTCGAATTCGGCCATGTCACTCCTCCATCAGCGTGTTCATCCGTTCACACGCGCTCGCGAAATCCTGCATGAACTCGAACACCACGGAGCGAACCGACATCGATTCGTTCATCAATCCCACGCCCTGGCCGACCCAATACGTAGCGAGCGCCTTCGCGCCCGGATCACCGGCTTCGGCAAGCTTGTCGATCTTCGATAGTGCCGGTTCGCTAACGAGACTCTGCAGGGGCATCGGCAAAGGCTCCGGCGCGCCGGGCGCCTGCCATGCATCGGTCCAGGCCGAGCGCAACTGGCGCGTGTATTTTCCGGTGCGACTCTTCGAACGCACGGTCTGGCGCGAATTGGCGGCGAGCATCTTTTCCTTTACCACCGGATTCGTTTCGGCCTCGGCAGTAGTCAGCCACACGGAGCCGGTCCACGCTCCGGCGGCACCCATCGCCATACACGCGGCCATCTGACGGCCCGTCACGATGCCGCCCGCAGCCAGCACCTCCATGTCGCCGTACGGCCGAATCGCTTCGAGCACTTCAGGCACGAGCACGAGCGTCGCAACGTCGCCGCAATGTCCACCCGCTTCACCGCCTGCGGCAATCAGCACGTCGACACCCGCTTCGGCATGTTTAATCGCGTGTTCTTTCGCGCCCGTCAGCGCACCCACCAGCGCTCCCTCGCGCCGCGCACGTTCGATCATGAAGCGCGGCGGCACGCCCAACGCGTTCACCACCATTTTGATCGGATGCGCGAACGCGACGTCGAGCACTCTCGTAGCACCCGCTTCTCGCATGCTGTCGCCGAAGTCGTCGCGCACGCGGCGTTCCCACAGATCGTTCGTCGGAATGCCGTGCTGCGCGAGTATCGAGTTGACGTACGCCTTGTGTTCCGGCGGTATGCGCGCCTCGATTTCCTCGGCAGTGAGTCCTCCTTCCTTCGCATCCATGCTAGTCGGCACGATCAGGTCGACGCCGTAGGATGCGCCGTTCACGTGTGCATCGAGCCAGCTGAGTTCGATCTCGAGGCTCTCGCGTGTGTGCCCCGCCGCGCCGAGCACGCCGAATCCGCCCGCTTTACTGACCTCCGCTACCACGTCGCGGCAGTGGCTGAACGCAAACAGTGGAAACTCGATGCCGAGGCGTTTGCATAAGCGTGATTTCATTCGTCCTCTCCTATGACCATCTGCTTCCGAGCAGCCCTAACAATGTACCGATTCCAATCGTACCGAACCCAGGGACGTTCAAATGCAACTCCCCTTCGATGTGGAAAGGAACTCCGTGGAACCCGCAGGCTACTCCGACCAAAGAAGCGTGCGATAGCGGCAGTACCCGAACGACGTTGATTCAGGGGCTCTCGTTGGTCATGCCGCACCCTCTCCCGACGGCGATGCCTTTGATGAACGACCGCCGCACAGTGCCTGCAACGATCGAAGCCTCCACTTTCTTCGAGTAGCGCTCCGCGCCCGTCAACTTCCTGACCCACCGCCTGAACGGGACCACGTCTTCGGCCGTGCCCTGAAGCAGGTTCACCGCTTCGTTCGCCGCGGTATCGGTGCCGCGTTCGATCATTCCCGGATCATCCTCCGATTCCGGCGCATCGAGATCGGGCCCGAGTACTTCGTCCAATGCGCGAACGCTGGCGGCGAGTGCCTCACAGGACTGGTCTTGCGGAATGGTGTAGGGATGTCTGCGCGCCTCATTCAGCACCTTTGGGATTTTCGCGTGCACCAGATTCAGATCGCTCAATGGCGACGTTGCTGCGTTCGACACACTCTGCTGCTGAGAAGAGCCGCAGCCGGAGAGCACCAGCAGCAGAACCGTCATACGAAGCGACGGCAACGGCATCGCGCTACTGCGGCTGATCCAGGTAGTCAGCTGCGAGCGACGCCATCGCGCGCACCGCATCCTTCAACGCGCTTTCGTCGGCGAAGAACTTCGGCGAGTGATTCGGAATCGCGGCGTCTTCGGGCACGTCGGGCGGGCGCACGCCGACGAAGAAGAACAACCCGGGCACCTGCTGCTGATAGAACG